>JALOTR010000578.1:0-3093 GCA_025457805.1 Akkermansiaceae bacterium
AACGTGAAATCGGACACGCAAATGCGCAGCAGTATCTCGCAACAGGGAAGCTGATCCCCGCGGGCCACGGAGACTAAAATCCTCCGTGGTCCCTTCAACCATCATCTCGGTATGGACTGGATATTTGATAACTTCCAAATTCTGGCATTGGTCGGTCTCGCTTTCGCCTCATGGCTGAAGCATCGCTTCGATGCGAAGATGGCGGAGCGTGAAGAGCGGGAAGCCCGCAACAACCGGCCACAGGAAGAAGAGGAATACTTGGGTCCTGAGGAAAACTGGAACAACCCCTACGAACCGGCGCAACCCTACGTCCCACCACCTCTTCCCCAAACTCCCCAAGGTCCGCCGCCTCTGCCCAGCAGCGAGCAACCGCTCCGCCATTCGCGGGAAGGTGAGGCTGCCGCAGTGCTCCAACGGCAACAGGACATGCAGGAACGTTTCCGCAAGATCAAGGAAGCACGGGCAACCACCTCGGGCGGCGCAGCCGCCACGCGCGCACGTCTCGCGACGTCCCGAACCGGGGCCGTGCCTGTGGTTTCCACTCCTCCGTCCATCCGCACCGCCCTGAAGAATCCATCAGAACTCCGCCGCGCGATCGTGATGAAGGAAATCCTGAGCCCGCCGGTGAGTCTGCGATGAGTGGGCGATTACAACTCGGCCGCAAGCGCTCTTCTAGGACAAGTTGAAATCAAGAATAGGTGAGAATTCGTTGATGAATATTCCACGCGCTATTCTTTAGCCACATGCTCCCAATCCAGAGTGAGCTGCCAAAGAGGGCCACTCCGTTGGTTTGATCATCAGCGTAACTGAGTCCAACCCGTTTCAGGATGCCACTCCAGATCTTCAACCTTATTATCGATCACTGGCATCAGGAATCTGGCAATCTGACAGATAGTGGATTCAAAGTCGAGATGCTCCAGTTTGCTCCTTCGAAGAAAGCCCGACCACTGAAGCTGCTTGTCCGGCAATGAATAAAATCCGGCAGTCAGAGCCACTGGCGTTTTTGTTGGCATCTCCGTGGATCGTCTGTGAAAAGTCGCCTCGATGGCCCTGAGCAGCAGCTTGCCTTTGAAAGTTTGGTGACGACTCAGCCAATAGATGTCGAAGAAGTCTTTCATCCGGCTATTCGCTGTTTCCAGAACCACGGCTGCATGAAACTTCTCTGCAATGGAGGTCTCCGGGCAATAGGCAAGTAACGATACCGGGGGATAATCCAGAACTCCCGGCCACTCGACTATTCGGGGTTCAGGTATGATTGCATCCCCGAAGCCCACATCGACCTGAACCGGGATCCTTATGTTACCAAGTCTTGCAACGAGTTTGATCCGCACTCCGCCATACAAGTTGTCATCGCGGATCGATGCTGCGTGACCCGGCAACCATTCAAGTCCGTCGGGTGGTGTGGTTTCCCTTCCACACAGTTGATTGAATATCACTTCAAGTCCCGCAGGTTCTGGCGACCCGAAACTCAAAAAATCCGCATCGCGTGTTGGTCGGTATCGGGCATCCGCCCACAGCACAAAAAGTTGCGCGCCTTTTAATACAAACTGATCCCTTAAGGGACTTTCACTCAAGCGAGCAAACAGCCGGGCGATGGCGAATTCTTCCAGCACACGATTGAGTTCGATCCCCTCGGAGCGGGACAGGTTCCTCAGGCGGTCCTGAACCGATGCGACCAGGTTCTTCATAGCAGGGCCTCCAGATAGGGCATCATCACCTTTTCAACCCGGTTCATGCGGGCGTGGTTCATGATTTCCGCAGGCATTTTGCCGCTGCGAAGAATCTCTTTCAGAGCTTCCAGGCAGAGTTCCAGCCCGAGCTTGTTGCGATGCTTGAAACAGTCCGCAACGGTGCGGGCAGGAGTCGTGATTTTCACTTCAATGCCATTGAGCACATGTCTTTCGACACCGTCAGTGAAAGCCCCAGGCTTTGTGCTTCGGATCACTTCCAATGCGGGATATTCGATCCGCGGGGTGACTGCATTCTGCTTGAGAAGAATCGTCACCGCGTGAGCCTGGTGGCTGCCGATCTGGTGGAAATTCAGCGCACTGACAAGAACGATGATCGCTTGAGGAACTCTCGCCGACACCTCTGAAAGCATCAGATGTTCATCCCACGGCGCATCCGGCCGACGATAGAGGCCTCGAGTCACCTGTTCCAGCGCTCCATCCCGCAATGCGCGACTGAGGATTGAACTGCTCACGCCCGCAGCGCGGACGTCCGAAGCCTTGAGCAATGGCCTATTCCCAGCCAGCTCCATCAACTTTTCAAACTGGGTGAATTTTACCGCCATGTTCCAAAAACAAGTAAATCATGGATACTTTAGGTGTTTTTGCAACTGGATAATCGGGAATTCACCCTGTTTTCCCGAAGCCTCTTCACCCATCGCGACGACGGCGGCGCATGGCGATGCCGAGTGCGCCGAGGCCCATCAACAGGGATGAGGGCTCGGGGATGACGGTGACGCCGCTGAAGCCGGAGATCTTGAAGCGATCGAATTCCCCATCGCCATCGATTCGTGCGCCGATGAGCATGGCATTCACTCCACCGGTGGGCGAGCTGATGCCGAAGCTGCGGGGCGAGTTGCTGGCGAAGGAGTCATTGTCCATGCGTGAGCCGAAACCATAAGCTGCCAGATTGCCGAAGCCAGATCCGCTGAGATCGAGTGCGGGATCGATGTTGCCGAGCCAATAGGATGCATCGAGATCGAATGTGCCTGCGCTGGGATGCACGGTGATGCTTTGGATATCCACCTTCTGGCTGAAGACAAACAGGATGAAGTCGAAGTGGTCCTGGTTGTCCACATAGCAGGGGACGTAGGGCGTGTCCGTGATAAACTCCGTGGAATTCTTCACACCAAGGCCGGGGCTCCATTGCACCACCTCACTGGCGGCGAATCCGGAGGAAATCTGGTTGCGATCCACGCTCCATGCGGTGGCGGTGGCAGTGACGCCTTCGGATGAGAATACCAGATGATCCTGGATGTTTTCGCCTGGGCCACCGAGGTCGAAGCTCAGGCCCGTTTGTCCGAATGCATGGCCCGAAATGCCGAGCAGCATGGACACGAAGAGACTCGTGCAAACTTTCATGATT
>JALOTR010000578.1:3110-3445 GCA_025457805.1 Akkermansiaceae bacterium
GGGGCAAGGTCAGCGGCGGCAATGCAACATGATATTCACCTGTTCTCAATTATAAATACCTCCGAAAAGGCCACGCAATCGCGTAAGGTTGAACCTCCGTTCCCCAGCGACAGCCCGGACCCGATGCCGAGGGTTTTTCTTGGTTTCCGTGTGGGGCAACTTCAGGATGCCCCGCGATCCAATCATGAAACTCATCTTACTCGCCGTG
This sequence comes from Akkermansiaceae bacterium, assembly GCA_025457805.1. Taxonomy (GTDB): domain Bacteria; phylum Verrucomicrobiota; class Verrucomicrobiia; order Verrucomicrobiales; family Akkermansiaceae; genus Luteolibacter. The sequence goes on from JALOTR010000578.1 coordinate 3,319, forward strand.
ATCACAGGCCTGGCAGCCGGACTGCTGGGGGCACTTTGTGGAGTGGGCGTTCGCTGGTCAACCACGTACATCCAGCCATCACCCTGTCGCTTAGCCTCTGCAATGAGTCCGGGCAGTTCAGGGCCGG
>JALOTR010000579.1 GCA_025457805.1 Akkermansiaceae bacterium
ATTCAGTTCCGCCGAAGGCATGACCTGAATTTCAACCCTCTCACTTCACTCCGCTGTCCTTCTCCGCCTGCGTTCGCGGATAGCGGAAGTGGGCGGTCACTTTGAAATCGAAGAGCACGTTTTCCCACTTCACGCCGGAGCCCATGTTGTGGACGACCCAAGTCTCGTGCGAGCGGTTGCCGGGGCCGGGGACGACGATGCCGATGTGTTGCTCGGCATTGGCGAGCGACCAGATGACGATGTCGCCCACGCGGTAGTCGGCGGCATCGCGTGAGGCAGGGACGGTTTCGCCTTTGCGCTCCAAGAAACGCTGAAGATTGGCGACGCGGCGGTGATCGATGCTGGTGTCCGGACCAATCGCGCCCCAAAGCTGCGGGTAGAGGCGGAAATGCTGGGCCATGTCGTCGTGGACTTCCTTTTGGAGGTCGATGCCGATTTTGCGGAGGCAGCGGATGACGACATCGGCGGAGTTGCCTTTTCCGGAGGCGATGTCGCCATTCGGATAGGAAATTTTATAATAGGAGGGATCGTAGGCGATTTCCTCACCGGAATGGGCGAGGGCAGCGGCGGCGAGGCGGTCGCCCGGTGCGGCGGAGGTGGCGAGGGAATCGATGAGCATTTCCGCCTGCTCCATGGAGACGCCTTGCTGGGCGGCCTTGAGGAAGGGGACCAGCGGCCGGCCGAACCAGCACGCGATGCCCACGGCGATCACCACAATCACCCAGCCGCCGAAAAAGTTCGGGCGCTTCGGCTTCTGGGGCCGGGGTCCGATGTATTCGATGGTGTGGTAAAAGCCAGGTTTGGAGCGGGCCATGAGCGGGATTGCTGGGGCTAAAGACCATATACCCTTGGAAAAAGCGATGATTTTCCAAAAAAATTTCAATTTTCCCTGATCACGAAGCGAAGCATCCGATCAAGCAATCCACGGTTTCACGGCTGGACACCCGCCAAGCCGGTCGGTCACACTGGGGCATGACGATTTTCACCAGTCCCCGTCCGCTGAGTTGGGGTGAGTTGGACCTGCCATTGTTCGGGGTGACCCGGGATTGGCATGGGGTGCCCGTGGAGCCGGCTGCCGGTTTTTCGCTGGCGATGGATGACAGGCGGCTCTGGTTTCTGGCCCACCACCGCAGGCCGGCGCAATTGCATCCGAAGGCGCGCCCCGGGATGTTCCAGGCCGAGCTGTGGCTGCACGACGTGGCGGAATTGTTCATCGCGGATCCGGTGAGCGGGCGGTATTTGGAGTTCAATCTTTCGCCCAACGGTGCCTGGTGGTCCTGCGAATTCAAGGGGCCGCGGGAGCGGGAGGAGGAAATCGACATCGCCATGCCGGAAGTGGCGACCTTCTCGGACATGTCGGCGGATGGCTCGTGGGTGGCGGCGATGGCCCTGCCGCTGGATTTGCTGCGGGCGAGGGTGGATTTTGGAAAAGAAACGCACGCGAATGTGACCTTCATCCTCGAGTCCCCGGCCCAACGTTTTCTGACGGCGGGCAATCTCGGGGAGGGAGAGCCGGATTTCCACCAGCCCTCCCGTTTTCCACAGGTGACCTTCGCGCCACTTCCGGAATGACAGGCAATTCCTCGTCTTGCGTGAAGGGTGCTTTGCGAAGCCCGGATTTCATGTTAACACCGCCCAAGTGATCCAACGTTTTCAAATCGAAGATCTCATCGTCCAGGATACATCCGGGGTGGTTTTCCGTGCCTTGGATCTGGAAACCGGAAACGTGGTGGCGCTGCGACGCTTCTTCCCATTCGGTGCCGATGGCGGAGGGCTGCAAGCGGAGGAACAAGCGGCCTACAATATTGCGGTGTCGCGGCTCGCGGCCCTCCAGCATCCTTCACTCCGAGCGGTAATCTGCGGCGATTGTGATCCTGTGGATGGCATGCCTTTCATCGCCACCGAGTGGGTCGAGGGGGATACGCTTGGAGTCACTTTGGCGAACGGACCACTCGAAGCGTCTGTCGCAGTGCGGCTCATCACGCAGGCGCTTGAGGTCAGCGAGCTGCTGTCCCATGTGCTTGCGGAAGAAGGCGTCTGGGTGGAAACCGATCTGCAGGCTATCGTGGTCGGCTCGGAGGCAAGTGGTCGTGGTTTCACATTCTGGATTTCTCCTTTGAAATGGCTCAGTCGCGACGATCGCACACGTGGCCTCGAATCGATCGTTTCACTCACCGAGGAGGTGATGGGATGGAAGGGAAGGCTCGTCAATGACCAGGCGGGCCGTGGGCTGGGCGGTTGGGTGAAATGGCTTAGCACTGTTTCCAGCACCACCACGCTTCTTGAAGCCCGTGAATCACTGGCTGCCTCCGTGGGTGCGGAACCTCCGCCCTCGGCGAAAAATCTGGTAGTCAAGGCCACCACCCGCCCGCTCGTCCGGCCCGCCGTGCCGCTCAAGCCCCATTCCTCCAAAGCTCCCATCCTCGCCGCATGCGCCCTTTCCCTCATCGTCGCTGGGGTGGGCGCCTTCGTTTGGATGCGCAAGAGCGCTCCGGAGAAGCCGGCCGCACTGCCGGAAAACCTGCCCGCGCTTTCCAAACAGGCACCCACGAAATCCGCCGAAAAACCCAAGCCCAAGCCTGCTCAGGCCGCTGCTGCCGCGACCTCGGAAGTTTCATCCGATGAGGTTGCAGCGACTGATGATGTAACAAAGAAGGCCAACGAACTCTTGGCGCGCCTTCAAGAGACCGATCAAGAACATCAGGAAAAACTCAAGACCCAGCAAGCGGTCGCCGACCAACAAGGAGGCGTGATCCTTTGGAATCAAAAGGAATTGCTCCTCGCCCAGGAGGACAAGGTGGTGACGATCAGCGGCAAACCGGAAACGGTCAAACCCTCCACTTCGGGCAAAACGATCTATCTGAATTTCGGATCGAAGGCGAATGGTGACACTTTCCGTGCTGGAATGAAGGTGGGGAACTCTTCAAAGGAAGAAGTTACAAAGTCATTGGAGGCCTTCCTCAATCAGGAATTGGAGATAACCGGAAAGGTCATCAAACAGCAGTTCGGTGACAGCACCCACGAGCTCATATTCAATTCTCCGGAAGATATCAAAATCAAAAAGTGATATCCCGTCCCGTTTCAAA
>JALOTR010000580.1 GCA_025457805.1 Akkermansiaceae bacterium
CGCCCGCCGGTGTGCGGGTGCGGTTGGGATCGGAGACAAACTTTAGGGTGGCCTCGAAGGACTTGGCGCGGAGTTTTTCATCCTCGGAGGCGGCGAGGAACTCGGTGAGTGTGGAAAACCCGCTGTCATCGCCCCAGGCTCCGAGGGAGGTGAGGGCGGCGAATTTGAGGTTCAGGTCATCGCCGGCGAGCGCTTTTTTGACGATGTCCAAAGGTTGGTCCCCGCCGCAGCGGCCGAGCAGGCGGAGGATGGAATGGCGGACGTTTTCGTTGAGGCTGGTCTCGTAGGCGGTGGCGAGTTTGGCAGCGAGTTTGTCCTTGGTGGGGCTCTTCTTGATGATTTCCGCCATCGTGTCTTCGGTGGCCTTGCGGACTTCCTCCTGGGTCGTCGATTGGAGCACTTCGAGGAATTGATCGAACTGCTCTTCGCCCGCCATGAAGCGAACGGCCTGGATGGCGGCCACGGCGGCGCGGACATCGCTGGTGGTCCGGGCATAGGACATCAGTGCAGGGACGACGGAGGGGTTTTTCCGCATGCGGAGCACGTCGCGGATGAGCACCTCGCGGACGTCCGGAAGCATGTCGCGACCGGTGGCGAAGGCGGCGATTTTCCCATCCACATCGGTGCCATCGGTGGCCTTGGCGAGGAAGAGTGCCTTGTAAATCGTCTGGCGTTGTTCGTTCGCGCCGGTGTTGGCGGCGGCGTCGAGCAGGATCTGGAGCTTGTGCGCGTTGACGGAGACCTCGGTGGCATCGCCCTTGGCGGCCTCTGTGATCATTTCGTTGTAAAGCTGCGTGATCTTGTTCTTGCCGCTTTGATCCAGAAGCATCCAGCCAAGCAGCACGACCATCAGTCCGAGGATGGCGGCGATGGTGCCCTTCGCGGCGTTGGAGAGTTTTTTCTTTCCGGCAGGCTGCGGCTGCATGGTCACGGCCGGGCTGCGAGTGGCGGTGGCGCGGCTGGTGGGCGTGGCGACCGGCTCCGGAGCGGGCTCGGGCAGGGATTGGGAAGAAGTATGGACACTCGGCTTGGAACCCTCCGGCGGGGTGAGCGGTTGGGGAGCTGCCTTCGATTTGGTGGCTTCCGCGACGTCCGTGGTCTCGGTGGGAACGACGGCAGCAGGTGGCGGTGGGGGCGGGCTGGCCGGAGGCGGTGGCGGCGGCGTGCCGGCGGGACGGACCGGGACCGCTGCGGCCACCGCAAGCACGGGCACCGCGGCAGCCGGAGGTGGCGGGGGCGGACTGGCCAAAGGAATTGCCACCGGAACGGGCTGGGCTGGCACGGCAGTGGCCGGAGCAGGTGCGGGCTCGGAGCCGGGAATGATCAAACGCGGACGCTTGGCGGCATTGGATTGGGCGGATCCGAGGCTCATGGTCGGGTTGGGATTCTTGTCGTTTTGCAAAAACACGGAAAGCGAGTCGCGGGCGGACTCGGGCCGATCCTGGGGCATGCGGTTGATTTGCCACATGATCCAATCGCAGGCCCAGATCGGGATGTCCGAGCGGATTTCCTGAAGCGGAGTGACCTGGTGCTGGAGATGGGCCTCCATCACTTCGTTGCCGGTCGTGCCATTGAAAGGATAAACGCCAGCAAGTGCTTGATAGTAGACGCACCCCATCGAATAGAGGTCGGAGCGCGCATCGAGTGGCTTGCGCTCGAATTGCTCGGGAGGCATGAAAAAGATGGAACCAAACACCGCTTCCATCGCTTCCAGATCTTCCTTCGATTGGGACTGGGCGAGAGTGGCGAGGCCGAAATCGACGATTTTTACCTGGAATTTCCCGGAGGGGAGCCAAGTGAGCATGAGGTTGGACGGCTTGAGATCGCTGTGGATCATCTCCCGTTCCTGTGCGGCGATCAGCGCCTCCTGCGTCTGCATGGCAAGTTCACGGAAGTCCGACCAGGTGAGCGGCGCGTGCTCGATGAGTTCGTCGAGGGTTTTTCCACTGATCAATTCCATGACGACATAGGGGCCATCCTCATCGGAACCGACGTCATAAACCGTGACGATGTGAGGGTGTTGGAGGGAAGCGAGTGCTCCGGCCTCCTTGAGGAGCTGGCGGGTGGATTCCTCCTCGATGTCGCCCTCGCCGCTGGTGGCCGAGATGCGTTTGATCGCGACCTCGCGCTTCATCCGGGTGTCATATCCCCGATAAACCGCTCCCAAGCCTCCTTGGCCGATTTTTCCCCGTATTTCGTATCGGTCTTCCATGATGTCGAAGTGCCTCAGCGTGTGGAATAGAACACCGGGGGGCAATCACGAAAACGGCACATCAGGATGCGGCGCGCTCAAGCCGTTCCCTCCGATAGAGCGTTGGTGAGAGGCCCACGATGCGTGCAAAACTGCGGTTGAACTGTGAGAGGGACTGATAGCCAATGAGGAAGGCGATTTCCGAGATGCGGGCTTCGGGTTTCAAAAGCTCGCGCTTGGCCCAATCGATGCGGCAGCGGTTGACGTAATCGGTGAGGGTAAGTCCGGCGGAATCCTTGAAAAGCCGGCAGAAATGCGACTCGCTCAAGCCTGCCTGACGCGCGACGAGGCCCAGCGGAAGCGGTTGGTCGAGATGGGCGTGGATGTATTTGCGGGCCTTGGCAATGGCGGCCGGCTCGCTGCCTTCCTCGATGATCGCCAGCGAATCCGCATGCTCGCTGAGTTGCTCGGCGAAGCTTTGGAGCAGGGTGACCATGCTTTGATAGCGGAGAGGCTCGACGAAGCGGGTTTGGAAATAAGCAGTGCGGAGTTGGTCGCGCGATTGTTTGTCGAGTGCCTTGCGGCCGATGGCTCCCAGGACTTTTTCGAACTGGTCTTCGTCCGGAGTTCGGCTGAAAACCTGGCCGGTCTTGAGAAAGCCGATGACAGAAGCGCCCATTTTCACTGGCACGGCAGTGGCACAAAGCCCGGAAAAACAATGACAGGTGGTGGGCCCATTCACTTCCGCTTCCTTCATGAGGCGGCGGTTGGTTTCCACACAAGCACCACAGGCGCTTTTGCAAAGATTGAGCGCTTCGCAAAACGGGCTGCGATTGATGCTCTGCTCATCCAGGCACCAGCCATCCGGATCAGACGATACGATCCTAAGCGGCA
>JALOTR010000581.1 GCA_025457805.1 Akkermansiaceae bacterium
GCGGTGCCGGCAACTACGTGCTCGTGTTGTATGATGACCCGGAAGAAAAAGTGCAGTCGCTTTACTTCCGGGATTTCAAGTTCCTCAGCGCCGATTGAGTCAACTGGGACTGCGAAATTCATTTCGCCGCCTTTTTCCATCCACATTTGTTCCTCGGCATCCGCCCGGAAGATGTTAGCCTCATGGCATGCGGCGATTGCGCAATGACCTTCCCTATACCTTCCGCCCGCCGACCCAGCGGGAATGGCTGCGCCCCCTTGGCCTTGCGGTGAACCGGCGGATTCATTTGCTTCGCAAATACAACATCCGCAGCATCTACGATCACGGTTTCGAGCAAGTCCGCTCGCTTTGCGAGGAAGGCCATGCCGTGCTGCTGGCTCCCAATCACTCGGATCACTCGGATCCCCACGTCATCCTCGAACTCACTTCCCGCCACGGACTGCGCCCTTGTTTCATGGGGGCTCGCGAGATCTTCGAAGTAAGCCCGCTCGCGGGATGGGCTTTGCAGAGCATCGGCGTGTTTTCCGTGGACCGCGATGGACCGGACCTCTCTGCCATCAAGACCGCCATCGGCCTCATCGAGAAAGGCGGCGAGCCGCTTGTCATCTTCCCGGAAGGCGAAATCTATCATCACCACCGCCGCCTCGATCCTCTCAATGAGGGCGTCGCCTCGATTCTTCTCAAAGGCGCATCACGCCTCACCGATGCCAAAAAGGCATATCTCGTCCCCGTAGGAATGCAGTTCTGTCACGATGAATCGGAAGCCGGGACTTTCAAAGATCGTTTGTCCAAACTGGAGGATCGCATCGGCTGGATTCCCAAGCCTTCCATGCCTGCTGACGACCGAATCCTCCGCCTCGCCACCGGTGTGCTGGCGCTCAAGGAAACCGAGTATCTCGGAATCGCAGGCACCGGCGGCATCCAGGAACGCCTCAGCCAGTTATGTGAAAACCTCCTCGCCCAAGTTGAATCACGCTATCCCAAAGATGCACGCGCCGCCACTCCGCCCGAACGGGTGAGGGCACTCCGCTACCGCATCCGACGGCGTTTGCTCGATGCGGCGAATCCACCATCCCCCGCCGAGCGGGAAGTGCTGCTCGATGATCTCGACCGCGTCTTCACCGCGCTCCAGGCCCACAGTTATATCGGTGATTATCTAACAGAAAGCCCCACGACGGATCGGCGTGCAGGCATGATCATGAAATTGGAGGAAGACCTGCTCGGATTCCCCAACTACCCCGCGCCAAGAACCGCCCGCGTCACCGCCGGAGAGCCCATCCCCGTGAGCGACATGCTTGCCTCCGGAGAGCTCAACCCCAAAGCCGCCCTGCCCCTCACCGAACTGTTGGAAAAACGACTCAGCGCTCTGCTTGGGTGAATGGGAAAAGCTTGTCGCATTTCCCGGGAACTTGTGGAATTCCCACCCATGACTCCCCGCATTCCCAATAGCATTGCCCTGCTCATCGATGCCGACAACGCCCCTGCCGGGAAAATTGAATTCATTCTTTCCGAACTCGCAGCCCACGGCGTGGTCAACATCCGCCGCGCCTATGGCAACTGGACCAAGTCCGATCTCGGTGGATGGATCAAGGTGCTGCATGAAAACTCCATCCAGCCGATGCAGTCCTTCGATCTCATCAAAGGCAAGAATGCCACCGACATGGCGCTCGTCATCGATGCCATGGACCTGCTCTATACCAAGAATCTTCACACCTTCTGCCTCGTTTCATCGGACAGCGATTTCACGCCACTCATCCAGCGCCTCCGTGCCGACGGCAAGGAAGTGTTCGGCTTCGGCGAACAGAAAACTCCCGTGCCTTTCATCGCCGCCTGCACGCGTTTCATTTATCTGGAAGAACCCAAACCCGTAAAACCCGCGACGGCCACCAAACCCAAACCCGGCCAACCCAAAGCGGATACCGATCTCCAAACCGGCCAAAACCTCAAGAACAATACCAAGCTCATCACCACCCTCCGCAACGCCGTGAGTGCCTCCGCCGACGAGGAAGGCTGGGCCAATCTCTCCAACATCTCCAATCGCATCAACAACGAAAGCCCCTTCGACCACCGGACTTATGGGTTCAAGAAACTCGTCAATCTCTTCGAAGCCATCGACCTCTTCCAAGTGCAACGAAGCCAGAATACCATCCTCGTCTGCATCGCCAAAGTCGGTGGCAAAAAAGTGAAACCCAAAGCCACGCCGAAGGACTTCCTCGACGATGATGACGACGATGGCATCGACATCCCGTTCTGAGTCGATCGCCTGTAGCGTCCGCCTGTAGCGGCGCTCTATGAGCGACGATGCCAATGAGCAAGCCAATGAACCCCCGACTCGGAGTAGGGCCGCCTTTCCCCGTTTGGACTGCGTGCAGCCTGCTGCCGCTTTCGGACCCGCAGCCTGCTGCGGTTCACTCTTGCGGGGGAGATGCGACGCAGCAGGCTGCATGCGACAAAGCGGCAGCAGGCTGCACGCAGTCCAAGGAGACACGAGCCTTTGGCGATTCATTGGCAGCGACGCTCATAGAGGCGCTTCGACAACGTAGGAGATCACTCCGGCGTTGTGACGGATGTTACAACAGGGTGATCGGGAGGGTTGTAAACCAATTGATCAATACGTATGAACAAGATGCTGGAGAATTTGTGGTCAGAGGGATACAGTTACTGCCGGAGTTGGCTTAATTCAGCACGGCGGCGGCGCAGCAGGAGAAACGTTGTGGAAGCGGCGAGAATAGCGGTTGAAGGTTCCGGAATCGCAGTCGCCGTGAGGGTGACAAAGCGACCGCCCGATACGTAATCTTCAGTGAAGTTCAATCCACCGGTCGCCTCCTCATAGTTGATCACCCAATAGTTCTGTCCCATGAAAAACTCCTCTCCCTCTTCAAGCGCATTGGTTCCTCGGTAGAACAATCCGCCATTCCAGGTTCCAACGTAGTTAATCAGGGAGAAAATGGTTCCTGGAGAAAACGACGCCGGAGTATCGGCAACATTAGCGAATGCGAGCTGAACCATGCTATGGATATTCAGGTCACCTTGAACTATCAGAAGGTCCGCACTTCCCACGAGCATAGGGGACGAATCGGCCTC
>JALOTR010000582.1 GCA_025457805.1 Akkermansiaceae bacterium
CATCGGGCGACCGCATTTGCGGCGGGCGGCATCGATGAGTTCGAGTTCGCGATCATGATAGGGATGGAACAGCACATCATCCACCTTCACGAAATCGACGCCCCACTCGGCATAGAGGCGGAAGAGGGAGTCATAGTATTCAGCGGCAGCGGGTTTTGATGCATCCACTCCAAACATGTGATTGCACCACTGGCAGGTATCGAAGGGTTCGGCGATGTCGTTTGCTTTAGCCGAGGAGTTGAGAACGGGAAGTTTGTCCCAGACCGCCTGGCGGTGGATGCCACGCATGATGTGAATGCCGAATTTGAGGCCCATGGCATGGACCTTGTCGGCGATGGGCTTGAAGCCTTTGCCATTTGAGGAAGAGGGAAATCTTTCCGGTGCCGGGAGGAGCCGGCCATGGGCGTCCATTTCCACACGGTCGATCGGCTCGCCCGAGTCCTCGAAGCGGATGTTCGGATGGCCATGGCGTTTGGTAGGATCTCCGGGGATTCCTGGCGATTTGTGGAACCAGATGTAATCGATGACCACCGTGTCCCAGCCGTGGGGAAGCAGTTCCTTGCGGATCACCTCGGCGCAACGCAGGAACTCGTCCTCGGTGATGCGCGAGTCATAGGCATCGAAGGAATTCCAGCCCATCGGCGGTCGTGCAGGGAGGGGCAGCTCGGCACCTGTTTGAGTGGCAACATTGGAATCCTCGGCAGAAAGTGATGGAACGGCCGCCGCCGGAATGGCGGAAAGCGAGGCTGAAAGGAAGGAACGGCGGTTCATGGGACTCAGCTAAGTATGTCCGACTCCGCCCGGCTTTACCAATAACGCCAAACCGGTGCTTGGTGCTTTCGAGGTGAAAAACCACCACCAAGCGAACACAAAACACCCGCACGGCCCATCAGACCGTGCGGGTGTTCCTCATTCAGAGAGTCTTGAGAGGATTATTTCTTTTTCTTCGCTTTGCCGCCGCCGGCAAACTCCTTTTTGGAGAGTTTTCCATCGCCGTCCTTATCCTTTTTCCCAAACGCGGTTTCGGCCTTGGCAGCGTCTTTTGCTCCGGCTGTGAATTCGTCCTTCGAAAGGAAGCCGTCTCCGTCCTTGTCCTTCTTCTTGAATACCTTTTCGGGGTTTGGCTTTTTCTTGGCATTGTCTTTGGCCGCGTTTTCCTCGGCGTGCAGTGGCATGACGAGCGCAAAGCCCATGGCGATGATGGCGATGTGTTTCATTTCGTTTGTTGTCCTATGGATTTGATATCCCGATTGCCGGGTCACCGATTGTATAGCGCGGCCCTTGCAACCGGTGAGGGGAAAACCCAAGATTTCTTGCAAAGGCAATGGCATCGATCCAGTTGAGCGACGCTGTGTCCCGGTTTCCGGCACCGCCGGAGTTGGTCTGCTTGCCAACCGGATCCCACGCGGGCTGCAAGGAGGCATCGGAGAACTCAGAGCTGGAAGTGTTTCTTCTTCACTTCCTGCGGCGAGAGCGCTTCGACATGTCCGTCCACAAACAGGAAATGAGCCTTGCCATTGAACCAGAATTCGACGGACTTCTCCAAGGCTGCCTGGTCCACTGGATCGTTTGGAGAGCCCTTGATGGCCGCAAAACGCAGGGACCACCAGGCGGCATGGCAGCCGCTTGAGGGCTGAAGCGGATTTTTGAGGGGAGCATCTCCAAGTGTGATCGTGGATGAAGGATTCGAGACTTGGCCTTCACGGATATAGGTCTTTGTGCTTTTGGTATCCGTCTCATCCACATCCTGCAGCACGATGGCGGATGCCGCGAAGTGATGGATGTTTTGCCTCGCGTTGTCGTTCAGAGCGTCGATCCCCTTGCGCCCATGACGTGGATGCAGGACGGTTTCAACCGGCCACGAGCTGCCATCATGATAGCCGAGATAATCGCGAATCTGCCATGACCAAGCCCCGCCGCCGCTGCCGCCGCCGAAGTCCCATGCTTCCGGATAGCGGCCCTTGTCCGAGAGATAGCCCTGGATGGCGGTGCCGTTCTGGCGAAGGAAGGATGAAGCGTTCGCGGCCCATGCTTTCTCGCGCAGGGACCTGATGCCGAAGACCGACAATACCGCGAGCAGCACGATGATGGAAATGGTGACGAGGATCTCCGTAAGGGTGAAGCCCCGGGCATGGCGGAGCTTCGCCGGGATGCGTTTGTAGGAAGAATTCATAATCGGTTTTTCTGTGTGGAGAGATGAGCAAGACTCAGGGAGTGCCATCACCGGCAAGTCTGGCAACCTGCGCGGGGGTAAGCGCATCTTCGAAGATGAATACTTCATCCAACGCACCATGATAAAGGAAAGGTTCCTTGCCAGGCCAGTTGCCGAGCCAGCGGCCGAGTGTGACTGCAATGGCTTGCGGGGATTCCGTATCCGTCCGGATGAACTGGCTCTTGCGTCCGCTGAGGGTTTCCAAGCGGCCATTTACATAAAGTTTCACATGACTCGCGACATCCGAGCCATCGCCACCGAGAAACACGACCGACAGATGGTGCCAAAGTCCATCGCGGAGGTCGGTGGTGCCGATGAGATAGCCATCCCCAAACTCGACGCGCAGCGCTCCCACGGTTCCCTGGTCGCCATTGTTCCAGCAAACCTGCCACTTGCGTGACTGCTCGTAAGTGCCCCATGAGACGATGCCGTTCGGATAGGCATGGGAGGCTTCTGGAGGAATGCGAACCCACAGCGCCACACTGCGCGCTTGGTTCCCTGAAACCCCACGGTAGGTGGACTCGGCATATTCATCCACTCCATTGAACGTGAGTGCCTGGCCACGCATACCCCGCTGGAGGCGAGCGGACGCATCGGGCCGGTCTGCGGCGCTGCTGCGCAGCCAGAGTGGATGCACCCCGCTGGAGTCCAAGGTCTCGTCCACTTGAAAGCGATCAAACGACCAATGAACCGAGCCTGGAAAACCCCGGGTTTCCTGACTGTCCGGGCGGGCAGGCCAACCATCGGCAAGGAAGGCGATGGGCGTGAGTTTTCCGCGGGAAAGGCGGGAGGCTTGGTTGCCGCTCAGGGTAACGAAGGAGTTGCCTCCGCGTGGAGCAGCTTCGATCTTGCCATCGAGCACGTGGACCAGCGTGGCACGGAAATCAGACTTCAGTTGAAAAAGGGAAGGCCCCTCGATCGATACCCGCGCTCCACTGAAAAAGGTAAGTTCGAGTTTTCCGGATTTGAGTTCAATGGTGCCAGGTGGCAGCAGGCCTCCATCTTCAACCTTCATCGAGCCGTCACCGAACGAAGCGCCGTTCATCGAGGTGACTCTTGCGATTGGTGTGGATTCGATGAA
>JALOTR010000583.1 GCA_025457805.1 Akkermansiaceae bacterium
AAATAGTCCCATCAGGATATCTCAAAGCAAGTCCTGCAAAAGCTTTTGGATCAACGGATTCCGGTGTAACGACGGTAAAAACCTGTCCTCCTTGCGCCCGAAGAAGCTCATCTGCGGTGATCGATGTAGGATTGGGTCCTTTGTCGCAACCTGCCACAACGGCGAGAATTGCGAAAAGCATGATTGGGAAAGCCTTCATTTCTAGTGCGAACGGGAAAGAAAACGCAACCCTATCAGCGAGGGCACGCGTCGATCAAGGGGTTGAGGTTGAATGCAGAAAAGGTCATGTAAGCGGGGCGGCTGATAGGGGGTGCAATGTCTCGACTTCTTCGGCTGGGTATATTCCTACGGTTCCGGGCGCAACGTGTCCAAAAACCCTTACAATATCATCGATTGAAGCACATGGCAGCTTAAGATCTCGAATTGCATTCATAGCATCAGAGAATCTTGGATTGTCGTGGCATATGGAAATGTCTATCCACTCAATCTCCAAGAAAGGGACAGGGCCATAACTCGGACCATCAAGATACCGGTTGCATGCAGCGAGGGTCATTACATGCCAACTGTCCAAGTCGGATTCCGTGATGAGCTTAACGCGAGCGCGCATCCCATCGCCGAAGGAGGTAACGAGCTTCAGCCATTTGGTATTGTTCATGGCGCTGAAGTAAGAGCCATTCTGAATGGCTCTCGCAATCTCCTCTTTCTCGTTGCTATGCATTATTTTGCAGAACAGTTGAATTCGTAGCCCCCCGCCAGAGTGATATCAAGCGGAGGCTGTTGGGTGTTATGTTGTCGTAAGGGATTGGATTTGCGAGCTTTTTATGGGGATGTGTGTAGATCCGGGGATTATGTTTCTGGGGTCGGCGTATCACGATGATGAGGCTCTCTTCCATCGATCACACGGGATTGGTCATTGGGGGTGGTTTGAGACTGGTCGCTGCGGATGTTGGAGTTGGATGGAGGGGGCGTGAGGGGTTTGGTTTTAGGGAGGGGACGCGACGTCCCATCTCCTTTGGGTGGGGCATTGGCGTCGGCGCGCCAAGGCGGGTGGCGGGGACTGAAGTCCACGACTACTTTTTGGGGACCACAAGATGCGGGGTTGTCATTTGGGGGGTGGCGGTCCATGATGCCGACCGCGAACTCCCCTTCCCTTATGGCTGACAAGACGCTTTTTCAGAAAATCTGCGACAAGGAAATCCCTGCCAGCATCGTCCATGAGGATGATCGCTGTGTGGCGTTCCGAGATATTTCTCCGCAGGCACCGGTTCACATTCTGGTCGTGCCTCGCAAGGCGATTGTGCGGATTGGTTTGGCGGATGAGGAGGACGAAGCGGTGCTCGGCCACTTGTTGCTCATCGCTGCCCAGGTGGCGAGGGCCGAGGGCTTTGCGGAAACGGGATACCGTCTTGTCATCAACAACGGTCGCGATGGCGGCGAGGCCGTGCCCCACTTGCATGTGCATGTGTTGGGGGGAAGAAGTCTGAACTGGCCACCCGGTTGATCCCATGCGTGCGAAATCCTCATTGCTTGCCTTTGTTGCCGGTCTGTTATCGATCGGTGCCGCCCATGCGCGGAATCCTGAACCGCTGCGGGTCACACGCAGCGAGCCGGTGAAGATCCAGAATCCGCTCGGCCGGGTGGTGCTGGTGCATGGATTTTTGGAAACCGGCACCGCCTTCAACACACTCAGGAAGCGGCTGGAGCGTCATGGTTATGAATGCATCGTGCCGCGCCTTTCGCCCTGCGATGGTCGCGGGGGCTTGGAAGCTCTGGCGGAGGGTCTCAAGCGCGACATCGACGCCGCCTTCGGCCCGCACGAGCCGATCCGCGTGGTGGGATTCAGCATGGGCGGGGTGGTCAGTCGTTATTATCTCCAGAAACTCGGCGGCGCTGCGCGTTGCGAGAAGTTTTTCACCATCGCATCCCCGCACAACGGCACTCATGCGGCGTGGCTCTATCCGTCGAAAGGGGTGAAACAAATGCGCCCTGGCAGTGAGTTTCTCAACGATCTGGAAGAGACGGAGCACGTGCTGGGCAAGATGCCGGTGGTTTCCTATCGCACGCCGCTCGATCTGGTCATCCTACCGGCCTCCAGTTCCATCTGGGAGCGGGCGGAGAATTTTCATTATCCGGTGCTGCTCCATCCGCTCATGTTGTCCTCGCCCAGAGTGCTCGCCGATCTCGAAAAGCGTCTGCGCGATTGATTCCGGAAAACAAAACACCGCCTCCCGGACAGGCCGGGAAGCGGTGTGGATGATTTGGAAGAGGGCGGGAGATCAGGGGGCCTTTTCCTTGTTCTCCGAGTGAGCCAGCACCTCCACTTTCACCGGGGCGACGCCACGGCTGCGGAAGCCAAGTCTCTCGGCACTGCCGATGGTGAGGTCAATGATGCGTCCGCGGATGTAGGGGCCACGATCGATGATGGTCACGATCTCGGATTTGCCGTTTCTCTGATTGGTCACGCGGACCTTGGTGCCCATCGGCAGCGTCTTGTGGGCGGCGGTGGCGCCGTGATTGCAGAGTCGCTTCCCGCTTGCGGTGCGGGTGCCACGATTGGTGGCGATGGAATACCAGGAGGCCTCGCCGTGTTGGACGGACTTCACCGCCAACTGGGGACCACTTGCATTGCTTTCATTCTTGGATCGGGCGCTTCCAGTGGTCGCGCAACTGGGAAGCAGCATGACGCCGGCGATTGCCAGGGCCACGGATTTTAAGTTCCGGGTCAGGTTCATCGTGTTTGGTCGTTTGGTTTTCCCGGTCGGCCGCCTTGGTGCGGGCTTCCGGGGCGGCCTTTCGTAAGAGCCTCGAAATGAGGCGGCAAGAAAAAAAGACTCCGTGAAAAAGTGGGGAAAAACCCCGAAATTCAAGGGTTGGAGGGAAAGTATTTCACATTTCTTAACATTTTTCTGGCCCTTTGAGCCCGGTTTTTGCTAGGGAATCGCCTGAATGTTGGACCATTGGATGCCCTCATGCCGGAGCCGCTTCACGGGAGCGGACTTCGAATTCGTGGTATCCGCCCTGTCCCCGGATGGCCGGAGCTGCCATTTGAAGAAGCTCTGGAAGGATCCGGATGG
>JALOTR010000584.1 GCA_025457805.1 Akkermansiaceae bacterium
AACAACGACTACGACTTCTTCTATCGGCAGGATGTGATCAAACCCGCGCTCGTCGGACTCGCAGGACCATGGATCTCGGGTGGAGTCGAGTTCAATTGGCCGCAACACCACCGGCCAGGCACCTTCATGCCGGCCGATGTGTTCATTGAGGAGGAAGCCGATGGCGCGCGGACGGTGTGGATGAGCGAGCACGATCCACTCAATCGCATGAAGGGCATGCACGGCATCCGCCTCCGTCCCGGATCATCACTGATCGAACTGCGTGGAAGATTGTATAACCGCACCCCCCTTACACAGACATTTCTCTGGTGGGCGAATGTCGCGGCGATGGTGCATGATCGGTATCAATCGTTTTTTCCACAGGATGTCCGCTATGTGGCGGATCACGCTGTCCGGGCGATGTCTTCGTTTCCGCAGGCGCTGAATCCCTATTATGGTGTGGACTATCAGAATCGCCCGGGTGCGAACGACCTCAGTTGGTATCGGAACATCCCTGTTCCCACGAGTTATATGGTCTGCCAGACGCAGTCTGATTTCTTCGGTGGTTATGATTTCGCTGCGGGTGGTGGCTTCGTCCATGTCGCCAACCGCCACATTGCGCCCGGCAAGAAGCAATGGACTTGGGGAAATCATCAGTTTGGCCGGGCCTGGGATCGCGAGCTCACGGATGCGAATGGTCCGTATGTTGAACTGATGGCCGGAGTTTACACCGACAATCAGCCGGACTTCACTTACCTGACGCCCTACGAGACCAAGACGTTCTCGCAGTTCTGGTGGCCCATCCAGGGCATCGGCCCTGTCCAACAGGCCAACCAGCAAGTGGCTCTTCGGATGCTTATCCGGGAAGATCGGGTAATCGAACTCGGAGTGTGCGTTTCCCAGACTTTCGAAAACGCCACCATCGTCATCAAACACGGCGGGGACGTTTTGATGGAAACAGGCTTTTCGCTCGTTCCCGGAGAGACGTGGAAACATGAAGGTCTGCGATTCAGCGGCGAGCATGCGGCGGAACTTGAGGCCAAGGTGTTTGATCAAGCGGGCAAGTGCCTGTTGGAATACCGGGTGATCGACGAGGACCGCATCGCCGTGAGTCGCGAACTCGCGACCGAGCCACCTTCACCGGAGGAAATGGACTCCTGCGATGAGTTGTATTTCACAGGGGAGCATCTTGAGCTTTATCGCCACCCCACACGCTCGCCCGAGTTGTATTGGAAGGAGGCATTGCGTCGTGATGAGGGCGATGCCCGTTGCAATATTGGAATGGGTCGCCGTGCTTTGAGGGAAGGGCGGCTGGAGGATGCGGTCCGCCACTTCCGGACTGCGATTGCTCGCTTGACGCGGAGGCATCCGAATCCGGAGACCGGGGAAGCCCATTATTTCCTTGGGCTGGCTTTGGCATTCCTCGAGGAATCAGAGGATGCCTATGCCATGTTCTACAAGGCCACTTGGAATCAGGCCTGGAGGACGCCTGCCTACTATCAGCTTGCCTGTCTCGATTGTGGGAATGGGCATTTTGATCAGGCGCTGGCGCATCTCAAGGATGCCTTGTCCACCAACACGGATCACACCAAGGCAATGGTGCTCCAGGCGGTGATTCTACGGCATCGGAATGATCCGCAGGCCGCCCGCAACTTGCTGGAAAAAGTCATGGCGATGGATCCGCTAGACCATTGGGCCCGCCATGAGGGGACCTTTTGTGGATTGATTTCAAAGGATGCGTTTCTTGAATCCTGCCGCAATGATGCGCAAACCATCCTCGACCTTGCATTCGAGTATTCCGACGCGGGGTTCGCCCATGATGCCGCGGCATTGATCAAGTCTCATCTTGGGAACCCCGTCACACCGGCAGCCGTGCCGAATCCATCGTCCCGTTCGCCGATGTGTCATTATGTCCTGGCATGGTTGGAAAGGGACAAGAACTTGTTGGCAGAGGCGGGAAGGCAAGCAGCAGATTATTTCTTTCCGTCCCGGATGCATGAACAAATCGTTCTGGAGTGGGCGCTTGCCCAGACCGATTGCGATCCGCTTGCCGCCTATGCGCTGGGAA
Source organism: Akkermansiaceae bacterium (assembly GCA_025457805.1). Lineage (GTDB taxonomy): Bacteria > Verrucomicrobiota > Verrucomicrobiia > Verrucomicrobiales > Akkermansiaceae > Luteolibacter. The sequence goes on from JALOTR010000584.1 coordinate 2,048, forward strand.
ACTATTACTATGATCTCAGAAGGCATGAGGATGCGATCGCGGTGTGGGAGCGTGCCGCCCATGATGCCACCTGCCATGTCACGGTCTATCGGAATCTGGGAATCGCAGTCTGGAACGCGCGGCGGGATGGCGCGTCCGCACGTTCGTACTATCTCAAGGCACTCCAGTTGGACCCTCGCGATCCCCGCCTGGTGTCAGAGTATGATCAACTTTGTGCCAAGCTGAACGATCCGGTGGCTCAGCGTCTCCAATTTTTGTTAGATCATGAGGATCTCGTTTTTCAACGTGATGATTGCACGGTGGCACTCGCGACGCTTTGCAATCTTTCGGGTCATCCGGAAAAAGCACTGGAAATTCTCACATCCCGCCGCTTCCACCCTTGGGAGGGAGGCGAGGGGACGGTGTTGCGGCAGTTTACCAATGCCCATCTGCTTCTCGGCCGCAAGGCCTTGGCTGACAAGCAGCCTGCCAAAGCGGTGGCTCATTTCAGCGGTGCGATGGAGACGCCCGAGAGCCTCGGTGAGGCCTATCACCTGTTGCAGGCCAAGGCGGATGTGAACTACTGGATTGGCGTGGGCATGAAGGCGCTCGGGTGCCTCGATGAGGCGGAGCGGTGTTTTCATGACTGTGCCAATGAGGTGGGGGATTTCTCCAACATGACGGTGGTGGCCCATAGTCCGCTAAGTTATTTCCGTGGAATGGCGTTGCGTGAAATGGGACACGGCGAAGAGTCCCGAGCCTACTTCGAGAGCTTGAAATTCTACGCGGAAGCAAGAATCGGCGATAAAGCAAAGATCGATTATTTTGCCACTTCGCTGCCGAATCTTTTGGTGTTTGAAGAAGACCTCCAGGCTCAACACGAGGCGGAGTGCAATCTTCTGATTGCCCTCGCCTGCCATGGACTGGGCGATGTCGAGGGTGCGCGGGCCTCGTTGTCGAAAGTGATGAAGTTCACCAACTCCAACCAACGTGCGGCCGATCTTGCCGCTGAGTTGACAGTGCCGCCCGTCCTCGCGATCCTGTCA
>JALOTR010000585.1 GCA_025457805.1 Akkermansiaceae bacterium
CGTAGTCTTCACCGGTATCGAGATGACCGGAGGCGCTGCTGTCCCAGACACCGGGGTGTTTGTCTTTTAAGCGGGAACGTTTTTGTAAGAAAATTTCACCATATTTGTTAGACACGAAAACATGGACGGCGCGATGGCGGAGGTCGCGGGCGTGCACATCGGCGCGTCGCTCTTGGGCGATGACTTGGTCGTTCTCATCGACGACGTCGAAGATCTCGTCGTCCTTTTGCGGGAGATCCATCAGGGGATGGGGGTCGAGGGCGCGGGTGAGCAGGATCCATTGGAGAATGGAAAGTTCCTCGGCGCGGGCGGTAGCGGGCAGCCCGAGTTCGTTGGCGATCTCGGGCCAGGGCCGCGGGCTCGGGGGCAATTGTTTGTGCAATTGTTTTCGGCGTTGACCAAAACCTCGGCGGAGCAGGGAATCGAGAAGCCGAGCATCAAAGGGTGGAAACGCCTCGACCGGAAGCGGGGCGAGAGCGGCCACGGTAGAATCGATTTTCGGGCGTGGGTTAAAGGCGGTGGGTGGCACGTGGAAGAGACGCCGCAGGTTCCACTCGCTCTGCAGGCGCACAGAAAGCACGCCGTAGTCCTTACTTCCCGGATCGGCGAGCATCCGGTCGATGAATTCTTTTTGCAGCATGACCACGCCGGTCGTGATCGGGGTCGGGCGGGTGAAAAAGGTTTTCAGGATGGCACCGCCGGCCGAGTAGGGCAGGTTGCCGATGAATTTCACGGGCCCTTCTCGGTAGAATGGCCGCAGGTCGAAGCGAGCGGCATCGGCATGGATCACCTCGACGCCACCACGACCGTGGGTTTCCTGATGGAGGTGTTCGGCGAGCCGGGCATCGAACTCAATGAGCACGAGGCGGCGCACGCGGCCGGCTAGGTGGCGGGTGAGGGCACCGGTGCCCGGACCGACCTCGATGACACAATCATCGGCTTCGGGCTCGATGGCATTGGCGATATCGCGGGCCACGGCCTCGTCGATCAAGAAATTCTGCCCGAGTTGGCGGCTGGGTCGCACGCCCTTGTCTTCGAGCACGCGGCGGATATCACTTCGATTCATCGAGGAAATCTGCCCCATGTGTCTGGCACCGCAACCGGTTCGCACGAAGCCGGTTGCATCCGGTCATGACTGCCCCGCTTTTCCGCCTCTTCTGGATTCTTACGCTTTCCCTCTCCGCCGCCCTCGCGGCGGACGGTCCAGAGTATGATCCGCTGCGCAAACCAGAGGCGGTCATCCCCGCGCCGCTCGATCTGCAATTCCGTGATGAGGCGCGGGGCAGGGAGATTCCTTTGCGGGTGTGGCTACCGGCTTCAGAGAAGCCCGCCATGGTGGTATTGTTCAGCCATGGACTGGGCGGCAACCGCGAGGCAGCGGCCTATCTGGCTGGCCATTGGGCCGCCCGCGGTTATGCCGTGGTTTGCCTCCAACATCCGGGCAGTGACGATGCCATTTGGAAAAAATCGACGGACGGGCGGACCATGGCCAGCCTCGAGCGAGCCGCCAGCGGCAGCAATCTACTCCTCCGTGCCGGCGACGTCCACGCCACGCTAAACCAGTTGGAAAAGTGGAATACACAGTCCGGACACATCCTGCGGGGCCGACTCGATACCTCCCGGTGTGGCATGAGCGGACATTCTTTCGGCGCGCTCACTACCCAGCTCTTGGCCGGGCAAACGATACTCGGCCGGAGTTTTACCGATCCCCGCGTCAAGGCGGCCATGGCCCTGAGTCCGAGTCCTCCTCGGGCTGGTGATGCGAAAACGGCCTTTGCGGCGGTAGCCATGCCGATGCTGTTAATGACCGGTTCCTTGGATGATTCGCCGATTGGAAAAACAACGCCGGAGGATCGCCGCAAGGTCTTTCCTGCGTTGCCGGCCGGTGACAAATACGAACTGGTGCTCGACAAAGCACGCCACAACGCCTTTTCCGACCGACGCACGGTGGTTGAAGGCGGTGGGCGCAATCCGAACCACCACCGGGTGATCATCGCGCTATCGACCGCTTTCTGGGATGCCTATCTTCGCAACGACCCGCAGGCCATGGCTTGGCTCAGCGGGCAACCTCCAAAGGCCATTCTGGAACCAGACGACCAGTGGCGGAAGAAATGAGCGTGCTGGCATTGCTGCGGCAGTCGGGATGTGGTTTCTTTCTTGTATGTCCGATACGCCCTGGGATACCGACGAACTGAGCCGGCTTGACAAGCGTCATGTCTGGCATCCGTTCACGCCGATGGCCGACTGGTTGGCCGAGGATCATGAACCTGTCTTTCTTGTTGCCGGTCGGGGCGCTTGGCTGACGGACAGCCGCGGCCGACGATACCTAGATGGCAATAGTTCCATCTGGACGAACATCCATGGTCATGCGCACCCAAAATTGGTAGCCACGATAGCCAATCAGGCCGCCACCCTCGCCCACGCGAGCTTCCTCGGTTTTAGCAACCCATGGGCAGTGAAACTCGCCGCTCGACTCGCGGGGTATTTTCCCGGCACGAGCCTAGGTCGGGTCTTTTTCACGGACAACGGATCGACTGCCATTGAATGCGCCTTAAAAATGGCCGTGCAATGCCGACAACTTCGCGGTGAAAACAACCGCGTGCTTCTGGCCTCCTTTGACGATGCCTATCATGGCGACACCTTGGGCGCGGCCTCGGTCAGTGGGGTATCCGCTTTCACCCAGCGCTTCAATGCCTGGGGTTGGAAACCCCTTCGCCTGGCCGGACTGGATGACTTGTATGCTCTCGATCCCGAGGTCGTGGCGCAACTGAATGCCATCGTGATTGAACCACTGATCCAAGGCGTCAATCGTATGCGTCTTTGGCCGGCTGGGCTGCTCCGCGAGCTGCGCACCTGGTGTGACGAACAGGGCGTCTTCTTGATCCTTGACGAGGTGATGACCGGTTTTGGACGCACCGGCCGCATGTTCGCCTGCGAACACGAACAGGTCATCCCTGATTTCCTCTGTCTTGCCAAAGGTATCACCGGTGGCACCCTGCCCCTAGCGGCCACGTTGGTATCCGAGAACCTATTCGAATCTTTTCTCGGCGACGGCGTGGATC
>JALOTR010000586.1 GCA_025457805.1 Akkermansiaceae bacterium
AGGCTGGTGCCACCTGTTAGAAAAACACCTGCACCGATGGCTTCCACCGAGCCCTGGGGCAGGCGGTGATAGACGAGACGCAAGGTTTCCTCGAGGCGCTGGCGGATGACTTCGTTGAGCACGGCGCGGTTCACTTCCACTTCCGCGAAGCCGCGATCGTCGGTGAGGCGGGCGGTGCCGACGGATCTCACAGGATCGGCGGAGGCATCGCCTTCGGTGACTTTGAGCCGTTCTGCTTTTGAAAATGGCAGCCCAGTGACGAGGTGAATGTCATTGGTGATATGATCGCCGCCGACGGGGATGCAGCCGGAAGCGGTGATGACGCCGCCGAGATACAGAGCGTAATCGGTGGTGCCGCCGCCGATATCGATGACGAGTGCGCCGCGGTCGCGTTGTTCGCGGTCGAGTGCCATCTGGGCTGTGGCGATGGGTGAGAAAACGATATCATCCACTTCGAGCGGCATTTCGCGGACGAGCTTGATGCTGTTCTGGATGCGGGTGCCGATGCCATGAACGACGTGGAAATCCGCTTCCACGGTTTTGCCGAAGAGGCCGACGGGAGATGTCGAATGTTCGAGTCCATCGAGCCAATAATTCCGGATGATCGGGTGGAGATAGACGTGGTCCTGCGGGATGTGGACTTCGCGGGCGATGGTGCGGGCTTCCTCGACGTGTTCGGGAGCGACGACGGGTTCGCCATCCGGAAGGCGGAAGGTACCGCGGTTGTTGATGCCCTGGATGTGGGCACCGCTGACGGCGAGGAAAACGCTGCCGATTTCCACATCGCTGGCGTCTTCCGCCTTGGCGAGTGCGTCCTTGAGGCAGGCGCGGGCTTGGGAGTAATCGAAGATTTCCCCTTTGCGGACGCCGGCGCTTTTCGTCTCGCCGATGCCGAGGATCTTGACGGCGCTATCGGCCTTCACCTCGCCGACCACCAGGCAGGTCTTGCTGGTGCCGATTTCGAGACCGACGTGGATTTTCGTGCGACGAGCCATGTGATGGGGCGGGAGGGATCAGTTGCGGTTGAGCAGATTGTTGAGATCGCGGGCGCGGCGATTGCCGGTAGGTGGTGCAGGTTCCGCAGCAGGTGTGGGAACCGCCACGGGCGGCGCGCCGTCGCGAACGGTGACGGGAATGTTGTATTTGGGAATCAAATTGATTGTATCGATGACATATCCTTTTTCGCTGGAGTGGTCGAGGGCAGCGCGCAGGCTGGCCATTTGGCGGGAGTGATCGTCGAGGCCGAAAGTGGCGCGGGTGCCGTGGCGGGTGATGATTTCCAGCGACCAATCATTGGCAGGGCGGATGGTTTCAATCCAATGAATGGCCTCGGGGTCTGCGGCGCGTGCGGAATCGAGAAGCAGGAAACATTGGTCGAGCTCGCGTTGTTTGATGCGGGCCGCAGGGCGGATGGGAAATTCCTCGGAGGCGGGAAGTTCGATGATCGGGAGCTTTTGGGCATCCGCGAGTTGGAGTTCCGGGCAGGGGTAGGCGAAACCATGGTAATCGACGAGCAAAGCACCCACCTTGCGGGTTTCCGTCATGCCGGCGGCGGGGCAGGTCACCCACGCCTTGGGCGAGCGAGGGATGATGCGGACAACAAGCGTGCTGGGAAGGTGGCGCTCCACACGGGCTTCGGTGACTTCTGGAAGCTTGCGGAGTTTTTCCGTCATGTCGGAAACATCGATTTCGAACATGCTGGGGTTGGCCGTGAGATCGATGCCTGCGACGGAGGCGACGCGCAATTCATCGATGACCGGGTTTGGATTGAGATCGAGGACCTGGAGGCGGAAGTCCGGGTTCTTGTAGAACGCGTGCTCGATGCCACGCCAGACGCCCCAGCCGATGGCTGTTAGAACGGCGAGCACGGCGGCCAGCTTGGTGAAGCGGCCGAGCACTTTGAGAAAACCGAACCATGCGATGCGCGGTGACATCACGCGCACTTCGAGCACGCTTTGGCGGGCATGGCGGCGGTGTTTGGTGGTTTTGCGTTTCATGGGGTGGATCAGGCGCGAAGGGATAATGACAATTCCGCGATCATCTTGCAAAGCTCCGGAAACGGAATGCCTGCGGCGGCAGCGGACTTGGGCAGCAGGCTGGTTTCCGTCATGCCCGGGATGGTGTTGGCCTCAAGGACGAAGGGGCGGTTTTGCGAATCGAGCAGCACATCGACACGGGAATAGACTTCGATGTTGAGCGAACGATGGGCGGCGAGGGCGGCTTGCTGGACGGCGAGGGTGGTTTCCTCATCGAGATCGGCCGGGCAGATGTATTGGCTGCCTTGGGAGCCGGAGAGCCATGGATATTTGCTCGCCATGTCATAGACACCTTCCGGCGGGATGATGTGGACGATGGGCATCGCCTTGTCATCGAGGATGGCAACGGTGAGTTCCATGCCGGAGATATATTCTTCCACGAGGATATCATTTCCATACTTCGCGGCATCGGCCATGGCGGCCTCCGCCTTGGCTGGATCATGCACGATGGAAACACCGACGCTGGAGCCCTCGCGCGGTGGCTTCACCACGAAGGGAGCAGGGAACGAAGGAAGCGCGGGGCCTTTGGAAACATCGACAATTTCCGCGCGCGGCGTGGGCACACCGGCGGCGACGAAGGCGTGTTTCGCGAGGTTCTTATCGAAGGCGCGGCGGCTGCTGGCAATGCCTGCGCCGGTGTAGGGCACGCCCATATCTTCGAGCATCTGCTGGAGCTGGCCGTCCTCGCCGAAGGTGCCGTGGATGACATTGAAGGCGAGGTCCGTGCCGGCAGGAAGGACGATCGATGCGTCCGTGACATCCACGGCGGTGGCATCGAGGCCAAGTCCGAGCAGGGCCTTGAGCACGGCCTTGCCGGAGGCGATCGAAACCTCACGTTCGGATCCGGGTCCGCCCATCAGCACTGCGATTTTCCGATTGGATAACATGGAATGATGTTTTGTTAGAACTGCGGCTCGTCTTCGCCGATGATTTTGATTTCCGTTTCCAGATCCACGCCGCGTTCGGATTTGGCGGTTTGCTGGATGGACTCGATGAGCTGGAGAATTTCAGTCGCGGT
>JALOTR010000587.1 GCA_025457805.1 Akkermansiaceae bacterium
TGCAAACCACACCGCGAGGTTGAAGATCACTCCCACCACGGCGGCGGTCATGGCGGTGAGTGCGGATTGGAAACGCAGATCTCCCCGGCTGCGTTCGACGAAGGGGGCTCCGGCGAAGATGAAAAGGAAACCCGGAATGAAGGTGCACCAGGTCGTAATTCCGGCACACAACACGGCCGCCAGCAGGGGCGGCATGCCGGACTCCGCATTCCAGCCGCCGAGAAATCCCACAAACTGCAAAACGAGAATCAGAGGCCCGGGGGTGGTTTCCGCGAGCCCGAGTCCATCCATCATTTGCTCCGCAGAGAGCCAGCCGTGGCCTTCCACCGCTTGTTGCGCGACGTAGGGGAGCACCGCATACGCTCCACCGAAGGTGACGAGCGCAGCCTTGCTGAAAAACACCCCTTCGCGTGAAAGCACATGGGACGCACCTAGGATGGCATGGCTTGCCACGACGGGTGCCATCCATAACAGCAACCAGAATGAAATCCTGCCAAGAGTGCGCGGCCAGGACAAGGTGGGAATGTTTTCGGACACCGCATCTGATATGACATAAGTCCCGGACAATTCACCCGCCTTTTCCCCATGACCGCCTGCCATGCGGAATGCATCCGGATGATATCTTCCAAGCAACCAACCGATCATCAGCGCCGAAACGATGATCAAGGGAAATGGCACGCTGAAGAAAAAGATCGCCACAAATGACATCGCGGAAAGCGCCCATAAGAGAGGATGATTGAGGACTTTTTTCCCAATCCTCATCACGGCGGAGATCACCACCGCCATCACGGCTGCCTTCAATCCATAAAAGATCGACTCCATCCATGGCAGTTTGCCGAAGGTCACATACACATAACTGATTCCCAGCATCAACAAGGCTCCCGGCAGCACGAACAACGCCCCTGCCACGATCCCGCCACGGGTGCGATGGAGCAACCATCCGGTGTAAATGGCGAGTTGCTGTGCCTCCGGACCGGGCAGCAGCATACAGTAGTTGAGTGCATGAAGAAAGCGCTTGTCACTGATCCAGCGGCGGTTCTCCACCAACTCTCGGTGCATCAAAGATATCTGCCCGGCAGGACCGCCGAAACTGAGCAGCCCGATGCGGACCCAAACGCGCAGCGCTTGGTAAAACGTGGGATAGGCGGGCGGCGGGTCCATCAGGCTTTGAGATTGGATGGTTCACGCGCCGCGAACCACAATCTTTTCCGCCTTCAACCAGCGCCGGAGCACCTTGGGATCTGCGGTGAGGTTGCCGGTCATGCGCCAGTTCGAGCGTTGGAGCACATGGGCCTCATCGCGTTCTTCTTCCACCACACACCAGGGACGTGAGCCGGACGAGTGCACGAATTTGAATGCGCTGCCATCATGCACCAGAAACGCCACGTGGGTATCGAGTCCCACCAGATAGATGCCGGGCTCCGCCTTGGAGATATCAGATGCGTATTGATCATAGGGTTTTCCCACCACCAGTGTGCAGTCATCTTTTTCGAGAAAGGAGCGAAGGATGTTGCCGGAGGGCTGCTGGGCGAGTTGATAGCGGTCCACTTGGAAGCCCGCATCCTTCAACACGGTGGCGACATAATATCCGCAGGCAATGCGGCCGCCGCCTGGCTTGGATGCGGTGCCATTGAAGTCCCAAGGCGTGCCCAACCAGCAGCGCATCATCTCCGGCAAGACCTGCTCCAGCAGCACCCGCGCATCGTTTTCCACCACAGCCCTTTCCGCATCGGTCCTTGCCCCGGCATGGCGATTCGCGAGATCCACCCGCCAACGAGCCAGTTCGGAAACCAACACCGCGTATTTCCCGGGGTCCGGTTTTAAACTCTGCCGCACCCCCAGCCCGACGCCTCCACTCAGCTGCGCAATCCATGGCCGGAGCGCATCGCGATACCACCATGCCGCACCGCCGAGCCATGTCAGCAGGAGGAGCAGGATGATCCAGCGTTTTCGCATGGCCGCATCATAACGCGCCGGATCTTTTTCACAAGCCCGGGCGCGTCTTGCATCCCGGCAATCCACGCCGAATACTCCCGCCATGTTGAAGAAAGAACGCGCCGGGCACATTTTGCGACGCCTTGAGGAACTCTATCCCCATACGCCGGTGCCGCTGGATCACAGCAATCCTTTCACCCTCCTCATCGCCGTGCTGCTCTCCGCCCAATGCACCGATGTGCGCGTGAACCTCGTCACCCCCGCCCTGTTCCGGTTGGCGGACAACCCGCGCAAGATGATGAAAGTGCCGGTGGAGAAAATCCGCGAAATCATCCGTCCCTGTGGTCTCTCTCCACGAAAATCCGCAGCCATTTCGGAGTTGTCCAAGATCCTCGTAGAGCAACACGGCGGCGAGGTCCCCGCCGACTTCGACGCACTGGAAGCCTTGCCCGGCGTCGGCCATAAAACCGCCTCCGTCGTCATGGCCCAAGCCTTCGGCGTCCCGGCCTTCCCCGTGGACACCCACATTCACCGCCTCGCCAAACGCTGGAAACTCACTGCCGGAAAAAACGTGGAGCAAACCGAACGCGACCTGAAAAAACTCTTCCCCCGCGAGTCATGGAACAAACTCCACCTCCAAATCATCTTCTACGGCCGCGAACACTGCTCCGCCCGTGGCTGCGATGGCAAGACCTGCATGCTGTGCACGGAACTCTTCAGCTAAACGTAGATTCCGCGGTAGCGATCAATGAAGGCGGCTGGCGTGATCGGCTGTGGCTTGTATCCGGCATTTGCCAGTAAGTCGAAATGATGATCCTCGGTGATAACAAAGTCGGCATGTGCTGCGATAGCACAGTCGGTGAAGGCATTGTCATCGGGGTCTTCGCCAATTACGTGAAATTGAAAGTGGGGACTTACCCGGATCAGATTCCCCGTCGTCACGTCGATCAACTCCATTAACATTTCAAGCTTTGTCCAAGCGACGGCGCCTGCCGATGCCGTGACGATCTCTTCGTATTCCGCAAGGACGCGGTTCGAGATGGCCCACTTCAGTCTGCCTGCCACCACTGCATCCAAAATCGGAAAGTAGCGATGCCGTGGCACGCGACCTTGT
>JALOTR010000588.1 GCA_025457805.1 Akkermansiaceae bacterium
CTCCATCCCCACCTCCGTTACCCACGCTTTCTATCCGGTGGCCATGGACCAGCGCGATGAGCTGATGTTGGAACTGCTCAAACAAACCGACTACCACTCGGTGATGATTTTCACCCGCACCCGCAAAGAGGCGGACCAACTCACCTCGCTCATCAAGTCCACCGGCCAGCCGAAAGTCGCCGCGATGCACTCGGACATCAACCAGGTGGACCGCATGAAAGCGCTCGCCGGCTTCAAGGCAGGCGATTACGAAATCCTCGTCGCCACCGACGTCGCCGCGCGCGGCATCGACATTTCCGGCGTCTCGCACGTCATCAACTACCGCGTCCCCGAAAACGCCGAGGACTACGTCCACCGCATCGGACGCACCGGCCGCGCCTCGGCCGAGGGCGATGCTTTCACCATCCTCACTGCCGACGAACTCGATTATGCGAAGTCGGTGGAAATTTTCATCGATCAGAAAATCCCCCGCCGCAAGCTGGAGAACTTCGAATACATTTACACCGCTCTCCTCGACGATTCGCCACCCAAACCTGTCCGCAAAAAGAAGACAGGCGGCGGGAAAAAGCGGCGCTGAGATTGATGGTCGAGATTCCCCGACTTGGGTCCGTGTTTTGATTTTGTCGCGGACTGAAGTCCACGACTACTTTTCGCTTCCCATGCGCGTCCTTTCCATCGATCCGGCTGTTAGAAACACGGGCTATGCCGTGCTCGAGGGTGATCCCCGCAAGCCGGTGGTGCTGGCATTCGATGTGATTTCCATTCCCAAGCACGTCCCGCAATCCGCGGCGCTTTCGGCCATCCGCACGCACTTGGTGAACATCATCCAGAAGTTCCAGCCGGATGAAGTCGCGGTGGAGGGCATCATTTATGTGCAGTCCCACCAGACCGCCATCTCCATGGGAGCCGCCCGCGCGGCGGCCCTCATCGCCGCGGCGGATCATGGATTGCATGTGTATGAATACTCGCCCAAGAAGGTGAAAATGGCGGTGGTCGGTAAAGGCACGGCGGACAAATCCCAGGTCGCCTTCATGGTGCGGGCCTTGCTCGGGCTTTCCGAAACCCCACCGTCCGATGCGGCGGACGCTCTTGCCATCGCGATGGCACACCTGCAGGCATCCGATCCCCTGAAGGCAAAACTCCTCGACCGCCGCCTCGTTTGACCGATGATTGATATCATTCATCTTCCCGCCGCGATTGCTTATGAAGAAGGTCTTCGTTTGCAGGAAAGACACGTGCAATCCATTCTCGATGGAAGCGGAAAAGATACCATCTATCTGTTAGAGCATGAACCGGTTTACACCATCGGCCGCCAGCGGGATCAATCATCGCTGCGAAATCCATCATCACTCCCCTACCCGGTCCACGAAACCAACCGCGGCGGACAAGCGACCTATCATGGCCCCGGTCAACTCACCGGTTATCCGATCCTCGATCTCAATCTTCGCGGGCGGGATCTGCATGAGCACCTTCGCTGGTTGGAAGATGCGTTGATCCGCGCCTGCAGCCGCTTTGACGTGAATGCCGGCCGCCGCGAGGGACTTACCGGAGTGTGGGTGGAGAACCGCAAGCTCGCATCCATCGGTGTGGGCGTTCGCAAATGGATCAGCATGCACGGCTTCGCCATCAACATCACCCGCGAGAGCCTGCCGCCCTTTTTCGCCATTACTCCCTGCGGTCTGGATGGAGTGGCAATGACCTGTTTGGAAAACGAAGCAGGAAGAGATATCAGTATCAACGACGCGGCTCATGTGATCGCGGAAGAGTTGAATGACTGATCAGAAGGTGGCTGATAGTTTCAGTAAATCTGCCCTTTGTTCAATTTGCTTGTCCCCGCGCCTTGTTCGAGACCTTCGTTCTCTACCTGAGCAACGCCGATATTGACAATGAAGCGATGGGGCGTAATTTGCGATCCATACAAGCTCCGGAACTAAGAAATACTGCCATGACTTTCGCCCAGAAACTTCGTCAAGAAGGCCGTCAGGAAGGCCGCCAGGAAGGTCGGCTCACGACCCTTCGGGAGATCGTCTTGGAGACTTTGAGCCTCCGTTTCGGTGATGTGCCCGTCGGCTTGGGAGAAGCGATCCGGCTGATCACTGACGAGGAGAAACTCCGCGCTTTGCAACGCTCTTCCGTGTGTTGCAACTCGATTGAAGAGTTTTCGAAGTCTTTGTGACGGCAGATTTCACCTCACTTCGATGATGGCCTTGATGGCCCCGAGTGTGGGATCGGTGAATTTTTCAAACTCGGAGGGCACTTCATCAAAGGTGATGCGGTGAGTAATCCAGAGGTTGGTGTCGATTTTTCCTTCCCGAATCAGTCCGATGATTTTGTCGAAATCTTCCGGCATTGCGTTGCGGGAGGCGAGCAGGGTGAGTTCGCGGCGGTGGAAGACCGGCGCATGCGGGAAGCTGAGATCCGAGGTGGTGATGCCCACATAGACGACGCGACCAGTGAAGGCGGCGTATTCGAAGCACGTGGACATCGATTTCGGGCTGCCCGTGGCATCAATGATCACGTCGGCAAGTTCGCCGCCGGTGATGGATTCCAGTTCCGCGAGGTGGGAGCCATCCGCTTGGAAGGCCACCGCATGCTGGATGCCGAGATGTTGTTTGCAGAACTCAAGACGGCTGGGAACCATGTCCATCACGATGGTTTTCACATCCATCAGTTTGAGAAACTCCAGACAGGCAAGCCCGATTGGGCCCGCGCCGATGACGAGCACGGTTTCTCCCGGCTGGGGATTGCCACGCTGTACCGCATGATAGCCGATCGCCAGGGTCTCCACCAAAGCGAGTTGATCATAAGATAGATCATTTCCCGGATGCAGCTTGCGTGCAGGCACGGCGAAGACACCCTTGCGCAAACCGCCATTGTTGTGAACACCGATGACCTGCACGCCCGGGCAGCAGTTGAGGGAGCCCTTCCGCGAGGTGGCGCTGTCCGGATTGTTCACATAAGGTTCCAGCGAACATTTGTCGCCGGGTTTCACATTCTTCACATCATCTGCCACGGCGACCACTTCCAGACCCAACTCGTGACCGG
>JALOTR010000589.1 GCA_025457805.1 Akkermansiaceae bacterium
CATACCTTGCACACCCACCTCGGCGAGGGCCTCCTTGACTTCTTCAAGCTTGAACGGTTTGATGATCGCTTCGATTTTTTTCATATTTCGGTGGATTGGTGATGGGTGGAAACCTAAAAGCACCGACCGTGCCAACTTGCTTGGATTGGCCGATTAATTTCCTCCGGCAAGGTAGCTCCAAGTGGGTTCCATGACGAGAGGAAAAAAGTGCATTTCCTTGAAAATCCGTGGCACGAAGCTGGATCCGCTCCTGCCCGGGAACAGGATAGCGGATCCAAGTCGCTGATCATCAGGCCTTCTGCTTGAGCAGGTCGCGGATCTCCGAGAGCAGCTTCTCCTCGGCGGTCGGCTCGGGCGGGCCCGCAGGTGCGGCCGGCTTCTCCGTGAGGGCCTTGAGTTTCTGCATCGGCTTGATGAAAACGAAGAACAACACCGCACCCGTAATGAGCAGGGAAATCACCGCATTGATCACAAGCCCCGCGTCGATGATTCCGACCTTGAGCGACACATTCGGATCACCGCCAAGAGCACTGAGGACCGGGTTGATCACCCCATCAGTGACAGCGGTGACCACCTTTCCGAACGAGGCACCGATCAGCACACCCACCGAGAGATCGATGGCATTTCCCTTTAAAACGAAGTCTTTGAATTCCTTGATCATAACAGTTAGTTGGTTTGTGGGTCGCGGGTTTGGACAAACTCGGAGTAAATCCGTTCAATCCCCCGCCCGCCAAGCCAATTTTTCCGAAGCCTGAACTTGGAACTTGGCAGATGGAATGCTTCCGGGGATTCTCAGCCGATGATTTCCAGAAACTCCCCTTCCCTGCGCCGCTTGCTGGACGATGTCGGACCTGTGGATTCCGTGGGGATCGAAGAGCGTGTCGCCAAATACGCCACCCGCAGCATCAAGAAGGAATCCAAGCTTTTCGGACTCCGGCTGGCCGCGAGCATGGTGGATCTTACGACGCTTGAAGGCAAAGACACTCCCGGCAAAGTGGCCTCGCTGTGCCGCAAGGCGCTGTGCCCGCACAATGCCCCGGGCATCCCGCAGGTGGCAGCGGTTTGCGTGTATCCGTCCATGGTGAAACACGCGGCCAAACACGTCAAAGGCACGCCCGTCCGCATCGCCTCCGTGGCCACCGCCTTTCCCTCCGGCCAAGCTCCGCTCAAGACCCGCCTCATGGAAGTCCGCCAAGCCGTGGCCGATGGCGCGGATGAAATCGACATGGTCATCAACCGCGGCGCCTTCCTCGATGGTGAACTCCAGCTCGTGCAGGATGAAATTTCCGCCATCCTCGAAGCCTGCGGGGATGCCACGCTCAAGGTCATCCTCGAAACCAGCGAACTCGAAACTTACGACAACATCCGCGTCGCCTCCTTCCTCGCGATGCAGGTGCTGCGCCCCGGCGATTTCATCAAGACCTCTACTGGCAAGACATCGTCCAATGCCACCCTCGGCAACAACCAGGTCATGCTCGATGCCATCCGCGACCACTACCTCGCCACCGGCGTCGAAATTGCCATGAAACCCGCCGGCGGCATCCGCACGGCCAAACAGGCGCTGCAATTTCTCATCGCCGTGAAGGAAACCCTCGGCGATGCCTGGCTCAACAACCGCCGCTACCGCTTCGGCGCCTCCGCCCTGCTCAACGACCTCATCCGCCAACTCGAAACCCAGCGCACCGGAGCCTATCAAGCCCCCTGGACCTTCACCGAGGATTCAAGCGGTTACTGACATCTGATCACTGATCACTGATCACTTTCCACTCAACCCCATGCCTGCAAAAAAATCCACCACTCCGAAGCCGCGCTCCTCTGCACGCGAACTGCTCTTCGGCGATCTTTGGGAATACGATCCCGCTCCAGAGTCAGCCCCGGCCTTCATCGATTCACGCTACGGGCTTTTCATCGGTGGAAAAATGGTGGTTCCCAAGTCGAAGAAATACTTCGATTCCATCTCACCCCGCGATGGCAAGAAGCTGTCTGAAATCGCTGTCGCCAATGCAGCCGACGTCGATGCCGCCTATCAAGCCGCCCCCACCGCCTTCAAGTCCTGGAGCAAACTTCCCGGCAAGGAACGCGGCAAGTATCTCTTCCGCATCGCTCGACTTTTGCAGGACCGATCGCGCGAATTCGCCGTGGCGGAAACTCTCGATGGCGGTAAGCCGATCAAGGAGTCGCGCGACTTCGACCTGCCGATGGCCGCCGCGCACTTCTTCTATCATGCCGGCTGGGCGGACAAACTCGACTTCGTCGCTCCCGGCCGCACGCTTGCTCCGCTCGGAGTGGTCGGCCAGGTGATTCCATGGAATTTTCCGCTGCTCATGCTGGCGTGGAAAATCGCCCCCGCCCTTGCGACAGGAAACACCGTCGTCATCAAGCCTGCGGAAACCACCTCCATCACCGCCCTCAAGTTCGCTTCCATTCTAACAGACGCCGGACTGCCACCCGGAGTCGTCAACATCGTGACCGGCGCAGGTGAAACCGGAGCCGCCGTCGTCAATCATCCACTCGCCGCAAAAATCGCTTTCACCGGCTCCACCGAGGTCGGAAAAATCATCCAACGCGCCCTCGCCGGCAGCGGCAAAAAGCTCACCCTCGAACTCGGCGGCAAAGCAGCGAACATCGTGTTCGAAGACGCCCCGCTCGATCAGGCCGTGGAAGGCATCATCAATGGCATCTTCTTCAACCAAGGCCACGTCTGCTGTGCCGGATCGCGCTTGCTCGTGCAGGAAGGCATCGAAAAGGAAATCCTCGCCCGCCTCAAGCGCCGCCTCGCCGTGCTCCGTGTCGGCGATCCGCTCGACAAGAATACCGACGTCGGCGCGATCAATTCCAAGGAACAACTCACCAAGATCCACGAACTCGTGCAAAGCGGCATCAAGGAAGGCGCGGAGATCCACCAACCGGTCTGCAAACTTCCGAAAAACGGCTTCTATTTCCCACCCACCTTGTTCTCCGGCGTCGCGCAAAGCCATCGCATCGCCAACGAGGAAATCTTCGGCCCCGTGCTTTCCATCCTCACCTTCCGCACACCCG
>JALOTR010000590.1 GCA_025457805.1 Akkermansiaceae bacterium
GGATGAAAAGATCAGAGCTACAGGAGGTAAACAGCTGGTGGACATAGACTCCTAATTTACATACAGCTGACAATGCTTTGCGAACAGGTTTGACGGCTGTTCCATCATGGTGTGTTGATGAGTTTGTGACGGATGTGTTTTATTGGTGTAAGAACATTCCATCCAGGCGGGAGGCTGTAGGGAAGTTGCAATTCCCTGGCAAGGGAAAGCAACTTTTCCGCCCGGCGGTGGTTTGATTGCGCGGTGCGATCGATCCCATTCATTTCAGGCCTCTCGGTCTTGCTCGGTTTTTCAGCAGCGGCGCAATTGCCGATTGTGCTGCAAACCGCTCCCGAGAGCGCGGGCTGGCACGAGCGATCGATCAGCCACGATGGGCTTACGCGGTGGTTCTTGCTCTACCGCCCCGTGGCCCTGCCAGAACGGGCACCGGTGCTGCTGCTTTTGCACGGTGGAACGGGAAGCATGCGGACGATTTTCCGAAGCTCCGCAGGAGCCACCCGTGAATGGCCCTACCTTGCCGAGCGAGAAAAATTCCTTCTCGTCGTCCCCAACGGCGTCAGCCCGGACACCGGCGATACTTATGGCGACTCCCAAAACTGGAATGACCTCCGTGCGCCCGGGTCCGACCGCGAAACCACCGCCGACGACATCGGTTTCATCAATTGGCTCATCGACCATGCCGTCGTGCAGGAGCTTGCCGATCCCCTGCGAGTTTATCTAACAGGCGCATCCAATGGCGGAGGGCTCACCCAGAGATTCGTGATGAACCACGCCGGCAAGGTGGCCGCCGCCGCGTCCTTCATCTCGAACCTCCCCTTGGACAATGAGAAATTCCGCGAGCCTAGCAGGCCCGTTCCTTTCCTCTTCGGTCACGGCACTGAGGATCCGATGATGCTTTATGGGGGTGTCGATGGCGTCTTCCGCTCGGCTGAGGACACCCTCGTCTGGTGGGCGGCACGCAATGGTACCGCGCCACTCCCGGGCGCGGAAATTTTTTTCCCGGACCTCAATCCCAACGACTTTTGTCGAATCGGCCGCCGCCGCTTCGAACCGCTGTCGGGTGGTGCGCCTGTCGAACACCTCCGCGTCGTCGGAGGAGGCCACAGCATGCCATCCATTCTCCATCAGTCCTCCACCTCACCTGTATTTCTCAACCTCGTCGGTCGCCAGTGTCGCGATGCCGAAAATGCGGTGGTCACGTGGGAGTTCATGAGCCAATTCAGCATTCCCTTGCAGCCTCAGTTGGAGCTATCGGTGATCGCCCCAGCACAGCCCGGCCTTCCAACGTTTCTCAACCTTGAGTTCAAAGGCGGCTACCCCTCGGGCTCGGCCACTCTCGAAGGCCGGGAAGCATTCGACAGCGATCATCCGTGGACGGAGCTGGCCAGCGTCGCCCTGGATGAACTTGGAGGGGCCCGCTTCCCGGAAATTTCCCACTCCGGCGATGCCCCCAAGAAATACTTCTACCGCGCAAGCACCCAACCGAAGTCCGATTAGAAACCAACCGGCTCCGCCCCCGGCTTGCGGTGGCGGGCTGGCGGGCGGCGTTAGATTTTATTCGCTTGGCGGCGGCTGCGCCCTAAGGTCCCCGCAGCCACCATGAAGACTCCCCTTGTTTTGATCGTCGTTTGTCTTGCAAGCGCAGCCACTTGCTCCGCCCTAACCGAATCCGAAATCACGCCCACCGCACTGCCGGGCAAGACACTCACCTTCACGATCAATCCGCAATCGCTGGCACCGTTCGCGAATACCGGGAGCTGGACCGGGACATTCGGCACGGCTCCGGGCAATTCATTTGCGATGAGGAATCAAAGTGGCAACACGGTGAACTCCGATGGCACGTGGAGTTATAACAGCAGCTTCAGCGGCATGTATGAATATACCATCACTTCATTCCTCAAGGGCCAACCGGATGCCATCATGACCTTGTGGATTTCCAATGGCGGTGGAGCTTACGAAATTTTCATCTCCGGTGCCTTTGGTGCCTCCCAGACTGGGACCTTCACGATCGGCGGTGGCGTTGCCAGCGGTCCGGATATCAACGTTTCCCAACCCGCCAAGAGCCCGCTCACGGATGGCAAGAGCAACAAGGCATTTGGCAGCGTGGTCGTGAAGAAAACCGGCACCGCCAAAACCTTCACGATCAAAAACACCGGCACCACTCCGTTGAGCGGCATCGCAGTTTCCGCCGCAGGATTGCACAAGGGCGATTTCCTCATCACGCAGCCTGACAAAAAATCCCTCGCCAAGGACGAAACGACGACTTTCAAAGTCAGCTTCAAGCCCAAGGCCAAAGGCAACCGCAAAGCCACGATCCGCATCGCCAGCAACGACAAGGACGAAAATCCATTCGATATCCCCGTCAGCGGACTCGGAACGACGAAGTAAGTGCGGCGGCGTGGGATGAGAACCACGGAAGACTCGGAACACACGGAAGTTGATAGGTTTGGAGTTATATGAATCTCATGGATTCTCCAAACTCTTCATTTTCCGTGTAATCCGTGTAATCCGTGCAATCCGTGCAATCCGTGGTTCACTATCTTCCTGTTTAGGCTGATAGGTTTTGGCTCAAATCGTCCACGGCGCGCGGCGTTCGCGGCTGCGCATTTTGTCGGCTTCGGGGTCGTTGAGGAATGCCTCGGCGGCGGGGTCGAACTGGAGCTTGCGGCCGAGTTTCCAGGCGATGGCAGCGGCGTGGCAGGCGACGTGGCCGTAGCGGGCGACGGTCGAGTTGCAGGCGGGCTTGGCGCGGGATTTGACGCAGTCGAGGAATTCGCGGACGTGCTTGCTGGGATCCGTGCCGGCCATTTCCGCAGGTGCGCCGCCTGCGAGCAGGGCGGGATCGCTGGTGACGATTTTCCCGTGATCGCCTGCTTCCACCCAACCGAGGTCGCCCTCGAAGCGGATCGGGCAGGTGCCGAGACCGAGCCAATCGCCCTCCTTGCCGAAGCCGGCCAGGCGCATGACGAGTTTCACGCCATTCGCATATTTCGCATGGATGGTGCCGCCCTCCGCCTCATATTCGATGGGCGCGGTG
>JALOTR010000591.1 GCA_025457805.1 Akkermansiaceae bacterium
CTCCCTCGATGGAAGCAATGCGGCCCTTGGATTCGTTGTTGCCGATGGGGACGGAGAACTTGAGCAAGCCGGTGATTTCCGACTCATCAATATCGGCAGGCCGCCCGCTGCCAAGCGCTTGGTTGAACTCAACGGCGAGATCGAGGTTGGGCTTGAGATTGTTTCTTGCAAGCCGCCGATCAATGCCGGCTTTTGTGATGAGCAGCTCGATTTCCCGGCTTTCCGGCCGGCGAAAAGCGGCATTTCCCCGGTCGTTGATCAACTGCATGGAGTCGGGCAAAGTGATGGTCGGAAAATCCTTGGGAAGCCGGGTCCGCGAGGGCGTGATGGGATCACCAGTGCTGACGTCGCGATGAAACAGGGAGAGCTCGATGGAGGCAGCTTCGAAGGCGCGCCGGGCATTGAGCACGCTGATCTCCCGGCTGACGACGAGGCGCCTGTTATCGGTTGCGGTGATTTGGGCAATAGCTCCCATTTTCACCTGTTCTTCGAGTGCACCATCCCGCTTCATGGCAATTTCAAGAACGTCCTCCGCAACTGCAAGTCGTTTGCCGGCGGCTAGCCAATTGTAATAAGCGATCCGGGCGGAGCGATGGAATGTCAGGTATTGGCGAAGGATGAAAGGGTTTGCCAATTCGCGGTCCACCGCTGCCTTGCCCACTCCGGCGCGGCGGGAGTCGATATCACGATCACGCAGCAATGGGATGCGCATGCCGAGCACTGCCTCACCGCCCTCCGCCGTGCGCACCTTGCGCTCATAGTCAGGGAGAAAACCAGAGCTCAAGCGGTATCCGCCATAGATGTTGGCCCCTCCGGCAGCGAGGGGTTGCTCGACAAAAAGTCCACCATGCGTTCCGTCATAGTAGTTCATGGGACTCATCGCGAGTGCCCCGCTTACGATCGGATCGAATGCTCCTTGAGCCTGCCGCACCCGGCCGTTGGCGATGTCCTGCTGGACCCAGGCGGCAAGCAGGGGAGGATAGTTCTGGCGCACGGTGGTGAGCACCTCATCGAGCATGAGCGGCTCGGCACCCGCTGGCTTGGCACTTACCGGAAGTGCGACACTGATTGCCAACACTGCGATGATGGAACGAAAGAAGGTTCTCATGGCTTGATCGGAGATAAGTCTTCTTTGATGCCGTTGCCGATCGCAGGAAATCCATTGATATGTCTCCAGAGTTCAAACCACAGGGGAACCTCTTCGAGCAGGATCCATGCCTTGGCCCTCACACCTTCACGCAGCCAGCGCTCGCCAGAGGGCCAGCCAACTTTCACAGGCCCCTTTCCATCGCCGCGGTCCACGATATCATCTGCGGGACCCACAACCACCCGGAAGCGGCCGCTGCCATCATCGGTGGCGTCCACGAAAACCACTTCTCCATTGAAGGTGCCGACAGCGAGTTGTGGCCAGCCGATGATCTGAACGGCAGGCCAACCCTCGAAGGCAAGTCTAACAGGACTGCCGGGGCGGTTTTTATCCCCGTTTTTCCCCCGTGGCGCGATGAGAGGCATATCATTGCCATCGACCCATATCTCGACAAAACGGCTTTGGGTTTCGGGAATAATCACACAGATCAATTCCCCGGGGCTGAGATAACTGCCATCGGTGACGGGCACCTTGAGCACAATTCCATCGCGAGGGGCGGTGACGATTTGGCGCTGGTTCTGACTCAGCCGGATGTCGAGCGATCCAAGTTCTTCCTGGGCCTTTGCAATCTCGCTCTTTGCCGAGTCTCGCGAGGCACCAACTGCGGCGATCACCGAGTCGAACTCGCTTTCCGTTTGCTTGATGTTGGCCTCGCTGGCAATGAGCTCTGCGGTGGTGGAATCGCGTTTGAGGATCGCCTGTTCATGCTCACGGCGGGAGACCAATCCCTTGCCATAAAGCGCGGTCATCCGCGAGTGATCCATCTCGGCAGTCTCGGCCGCGATGCGTGAGGCGTTGATTTTCTGACGTGCGGAATCAAGCGCCTGAGCCTTGGCCATTTGCTGGCGTGCCATTTGTTCCTCAAGTGCGGCGACACGGCTTTGCGCAAGCCCGACCCGTTCGTTGACGGCATTCCTCTGGTTGCGGATGTTATCGAGGAGATTCGGGTCGTTATCCTGGATTTCGGCAATCAGATCCCCGGCCTTCACGCGTTGGCCCTCTGCGACATGGAGCTTCTTCATCCGGCCGGGAACGAGGGCTTCCACATTGATGCGCCGCTCCAGGGGATTGTTGGCAGTGACCCGGCCCGAGCCTTTGACGAACTGCCGCCATGGAGCGAAGAACAAGGCGAGCATGCCGATGATGAAAACGATGATGAGAAGCCGGCTGAGCAAGTGCGGCAGGCGATTGGACCCAGTGAGGTTAATGGCAGGGAGTTGGCGCATAAGTCGGGTGAGGCAGGGAACAGGAAACAAAAGCCGGGCCGTGAGTCAGATGACTGCCAAGTCCGGCCCGGGTGCTTGGGGTTCTGGTTGGAAGCGAGGCTTGGTCAACTCGATCTTCTGGTCGCAACAGGCGAGGACCTCCTGCATCCGGGTCGCGACGACGACGGTCCAGGGCAAATCTCCGCCGAGAACAAGTTGGGTGAGGCGTTGCAGGGTTTGCTCATCAAGACCGTCGAAGAGCTCGTCGATCAGAAGCAGGCGGGGTTGCTGGACAAGGGCGCGGGCAATGGACAGCGAAATCCGCTGGCTGGTGGACAAGGGCGCGCCACCGATGCGGAGGCGGAGGTTGAGGCCTTCCGGGCGGGACAGGAGTTCATCCAACATTCCTACCTTTTCAAGAGCCCTGCGGACTTCCTCCATGGCGATGTCCGGACGGCCGAGGCGCAGGTTTTCGACAATCGTGCCGTCCACAAACTCATCGCGGCGGAGCAGTTGGACTTGTCCACGCAGGCTTTCAAGATGCCAGTTCCGGGAGTCGAGTCCATCGAATGACAAGTGCCCTTGGGTGGGTTGGCGCACGGCGAAGAGCAATTCAAGCATGGAGCTCACCCCGCTGCCTTGCGGGCCGTAGAGACCAGCCCGCTCACCCG
>JALOTR010000592.1 GCA_025457805.1 Akkermansiaceae bacterium
TGCCTGCTCGTCGCTGATTGCATCGATGAACTTGAGTTGTCGAATCACATCGCCGCGCGAGTAAAGCAGGAGGCAATCGCCGGGCAGTCCGTCGCGACCTGCGCGGCCGGTTTCCTGATAGTATCCTTCCACATTCTTTGGCAGGTCGGCGTGGATCACCCAGCGGACGTTGGGTTTGTTGATGCCCATGCCGAAGGCCACCGTGGCGCAAACCACCCGTGCCTCGTCCCGGAGGAACGCGTCCTGGTTGATGGAGCGTTGTTCCGGCGGCATGCCGGCGTGATAGGCGACCGCCGAAATTCCTTCATCCACAAGGGCGGCGGCGAGGGCCTCCGTGCTTTTGCGGGATTGGCAATAAATGATGCCGGAATCCTGCGGACGGGCCGAGGCGAATTCCCACACCTGGCGGATCGACTTTTCCTTGGGGATGACGCGATAGCTCAGGTTGGGCCGATTGAAACTGGAAATGAACACCTGCGGCTCACGCAGGCGGAGTTGGGCGATGATGTCCTCGCGGACCCGGGGAGTCGCCGTCGCAGTGAGGGCGATGAAGGGAACGCCGGGAAAACGCTCGCGCAGACTGGCCAGTTGCCGGTATTCCGGGCGGAAATCGTGTCCCCACTCGCTGATGCAGTGGGCCTCATCCACCGCGATGGCTCCCACGTTCCAGCCCGCCAATTTCTGGGGGAAATCGCCGCTCAGCAGGCGCTCGGGAGCCACGTAGAGGAGCTGATAGTCGCCCACGTCCAGGCCCGCTTGGCGGAGGCGCATTTCCTCACCATCAAGCGACGAATTCAGATACGTCGCCGATACCCCAGCGGCGAGGAGTTGGTCCACCTGATCCTTCATCAGGGCAATCAGCGGGGAAACCACCACCGTGAGCCCCTCGCGAGCCAGAGCGGGGAGTTGGTAACACAGGCTCTTGCCCGCCCCGGTCGGCAGAATCGCCACCGTATCCCGGCCATCGAGCGTGGCGGCCATGATTTCTTCCTGCAAGGGGCGGAAGGAATCATAGCCGAAGTATTGTTTCAGCAAACCCGGCAGGTGCGAGGCTGGCTGGGAAATGGAATCCGGGGAAATCGGTGCACTGGCTTTCATGGCATGGCGGATCGGGGACGGGGGAAATCATTCATAAAAATAGGTTATGGTCAATTGAACAGTTTAAAAAAAATCGAGAAAAACAATTTGAACCACGGATTTCACGGATGGACACGGATGGGAATTCATGATCCTCAAGCTTCGGAGAAATCATTGCTCCATGCATTTGACGGCCTACTACACAATTGCCAAATATGTGCCATCCCTCTTCCTTCATCAGCCCCCGCCCATTCTGTTTTATGCTCACCAACGACGAACAACTCACCGAAATCATCATCGTAGATCCCAAAGTGATCACCGCGTTCAATGAAAGCCACCTATCTCAAATGCTTGGCTACCTCAATATCACCGGGCTCAAAACCGCGCTGCTGTTGAACTTCAAATATGCACGATTGCAGATCAAGCGAGTCTCGAACTGAACCGCCCCGGAGATCCAACCGATATCATCGTGATGGTTCTCCCTTCAGTGACTTGAGCATACAATCCAATACCCATGTCTGAAATCCATCCGATTTTCAAACGCCGCTCATCCCTCTCAAGATTCTCAGATAAGCCCTACCCCTCTTCATCCGTGCCCATCCGTGACATCCGTGGTTGAAAATCACATTCCCAATGGATGCTGGCCGACCCTTCCAACCCGCCGCACGACCGGCGTGAGCATTTTTCCCGCATTTCACTGTCGCCATCGCATTTCAGTTCTCCGGATTTTGCATCGCCTTTCATTTCGGAGTGGGCATAGTGACGCCACATGATCTCCCTGCACGCGCTCAGCAAAAATTTCGGGGCCCAGGTGGCGGTGGACCGGCTGACCTTGGAAATCCCCGCCGGGCAGATTGTGGGGTTGCTGGGGCCGAATGGTGCGGGCAAGTCCACCACGCTCAAGATGCTCACCGGCATGCTGGCCCCCAGCTCGGGGACGGCGACGATTTGCGGGCATGACTTGCTGAACGAGGGAATGGAAGTGAAACGCAAGGTCGGATTCGTGCCGGATTCCGGGGCGGTGTTCGAATCGCTGACCGGTTTGGAATATCTTGAAATGATTGCCGCGCTTTATGGCATCCCGGCAGAACCGGCACGCGAGCGCATCCAACAGTTTCTTGCCTTCTTCGATCTGGGATTCGATGTGCTCACGGACAAATTGTTAGGTGCGTATTCCAAAGGCATGCGGCGCAAGGTGGTGATCACTGCCGCGCTGTTGCACAATCCGCAGGTGGTGTTCTTCGATGAACCTCTCGACGGGCTTGATGCGAATGCGGCGGTTGGCTTCAAGGCGCTGATCCAGACGCTGGCGCGCGAGGGAAAAGCGATTGTTTACAGTTCCCACGTGCTGGATGTGGTGGAACGGGTTTGCGACCGGGTGATAATTATCGACAAGGGCCGGGTGCAGGTGGATGGAAGCCCGGAGGAATTGTTGCGGGAAAACCAGGCAGGCACACTGGAGCAATTGTTCACCCGGCTGACAGGCGGTGGCGATTTGCAACAACGCGCGGAGGACTTCGCCAAAACCTTCCGGCCATGAGTGAAGTTCTTACGAGTGCTCCGAGCCAATCGAAGGTGCTGCGGCGTTTGTATCTCACCTTGTTCCTGCGGGGAAGAAGTTCACGAGGACTCACGGTCCAGCAGGGAACGCCTTCGATCGGGAGAAAACTCGGTTTCACTCTTTTCTTCTATGCCCTGATCGGCTGCATGGGACTCGCCTTGCTCGGGCAACCCCTGTTCAGCCTCTCCATCTATCTGCATGGAGCCTCCATGTTTTTCGTTGGCATGTTCGTGGCTTCTTCATCGGGAGAGTTGTTGTTCAATGAAGATGAATCGGAAATCCTCCTTCACCGGCCGGTTTCTCCCAAGGCGATGTTGTGGGCCAAGATCTCGGTGATGATGCAGGTATCATTCTGGCTGATCCTTGCCTTCAACCTCGCGGGG
>JALOTR010000593.1 GCA_025457805.1 Akkermansiaceae bacterium
CATCGGCCGCTGGTAGCCCAAAACCGGAGTTGAGACAATCTGTCTCAATTCCCCTCCAACGCTCATTTCATCCATCAGCAAGTGCGGGATTCGTTTGCAAATGGTTCCCATCGGCGCGGCGCACTCGCGGCAGGATAACCGGGGTTCCATGATTTGCCATATTGAGGATGGAAAGGCCACTTGAGTATCTTGGGGATTTCCGTTATCCGTTCAACATGAGCGCAACGGAAATTGCTGATCTTTGCGAAGTCCTCCCACCCGAAAAGCGCGAGGAAGTGGCGGATTTTGCCCGCTTCTTGATCGCCCGCCAGCAGGATGAGCGCTGGGAAACCCTGCTCGCCGATCCCAAGCCGCGACCGCGGCTCGATTCCTTCCTCAGCGAATCCTCCGCAGAAGCCGACGAAGCACTCGACCTCACGCGCCTGTGATCTCGCGCGTCCGCCCCAGCTTCTGGCGTGCTTACGAGGCTCTTGATCCGCGTGTGAAAGATGCAGCCCGTCGCGGTTTGTGATGGTCACCCAAAAGGAGCAGCTGATTACTGGGAAAATGGAGAGCTAGTGGGATCCCCGGTCCTTGTGCTTGCGGGAAACATGAATCGGCACCATGGTGTGCTTCCGATTCACCCATGTCCGAGAACCCACTGACCCGCTATCAACACGAAGCACCCCGCTGGTATTCCGGGCCGCGGCTTTGGCGCACTCTGACCAAGGTGGCCGCCACGGCGGGTCGGAAAACCATCCTTTCCGCACTCGTCTTGTTTTACTGCCTCAAGGATCGCGACACCCCGGCCTGGGCGAAGGGCGTGATCGTGGGGGCACTCGGCTATCTCATCCTGCCAGCCGATCTCATCCCGGACATTCTCCCCGGCGCGGGATTTGGCGATGACTGGGGCGCAATTGTCGCCGCCCTTGGCACTGTGGCCGCTTACATCAAGGACGATCACAAGTCCAAGGCGCAGGCTCAGGTGGACAGGCTCTTCGGCTCCGCCCCCTCAGCCCCGCCGCCGGAATTTATTGAATAAAACCAACCCGCGCGGAGTATCACCCCCGCACAACCGACGTTTTGCTCATGAAATCTTTGTTTTTCCCGATCCTTGCGATTTGCTCCGCAGTCGCCATCGCCCCCAGCTCCGCGGAAGTGAAGATCGATGAAGCCGTGCTCGGCAAAAGCCTCGGCGGTTGGACGAAGCGCGAGAATCAAGCTGCCGAGTATCCGCTTTCCGGCACCGTTTACCGGACCTACAAACCGGAAGTCAGCCCCACTCCCGATGGCGGCATCTTTGTTTCCATCCGCATCGACCACGTGCGCGGCTGGTTGTCATCGGACGATCATGCGATCCTCGAAATCACCATCAGCCCCAGCGGCATGATCTCCTCCGCGCAGTCGAACATCGCCATCCAGGGCCGCTCGATTTCCAGCGATGTTATCCTCGGCACCAATCAGGCGGGACAGCAAATCGCCGGACCCACCGATCGCGCCGTGCAGATCGGCACCGATCTCATTGCCGACCTCTCCGCCAAACTCCTGCGGGAAAAAATCGTCGAAGCCGGCCGTGTTTCCTTTCCCTCGGTCCTGAGACACAACTACAACCTGCTCTACCAAGCCGTTCGCTGGCATGGTGCGCCTGTCGGTCCCGGCGGTCCTCTGGCTCCGGTCGCCAAGCCGGTGGAAGATCCGGGGAATCCTGCGAAACCTGCCACTCCTCCCACCACTGCCGTGACCACCAAGGAGGTTCCGAAAGAAGAACCGAAGGAAGCACCCAAGGAGGAGACAAAAGAGACTCCCAAAGAAACCCCTCCCGTCACGCCTCCTGCTTCCGCACCGGCAACCCCCACGCCACCCGCCACCCCACCGGCTCCCGGCAACGCCCCGCTGGAAATCAAGCCCTACTCCACCCCGGGCCCCAGCTCACTTCCTGCGGGAACCTGATTGGGAAAATCGGAAATCGGAAATCATCAATCGGAAATCACCAATCCCTCACCCGCGGGGATGGAAGGTCTTGTGGATGTTTTTCAATCTTTGCCGATCCACATGAGTATAAATCTGCGTGGTGGAGATATCCGCGTGACCCAGCAGTTCCTGGATCACCCTCAAGTCCGCGCCGCCCTCTAACAGATGAGTGGCGAAGGAATGCCTCAGAAGGTGAGGATAAACATTTTGATCGATGCCCGCCATTTTCGCGCGCTCTTTGACGATCTGCCGCACGCGGTCCGGCGAAAGTTGGGTTCCCCGCACGCTGAGGAAGATGTGCGATGAGGTCTTCTTGCTTACCAGCGACGGCCGCTCGTTGTTGAGATAATCATTCAACGCCTCCCGCGCCTTCGTGCCCACGCGCACGACTCGGGTCTTGTTGCCCTTGCCGGTGATGCGCAGGAAACCACCCTCGAAGTCCACCATCTCCAGCCGCAATTGACATAACTCGGACAAGCGCAGTCCAGATGAGTAAAACAGCTCCAGTATCGCCAAATCCCGCCGGCCCAAAGGGAGCGAGGGATCGATGGAATCCAGCATTTGAACGAGTTCCTTGGCATGCAGGGTTTCCGGCAAATGCAGGTCCGCCCGTGGTGCCAGCAAGGGCTCCGCAGGGTCCATTTCCAGCTTTCCCTTCATCGCCAGCCAGCGGAAGAAAATCTTGAGATGCACCGTGGTGATGCGCAGCGAAGAGGCTCCGAGTCCTTCTTTTTTCCGCTGGCTTAGAAAGGCCGCAAGTTCATCCGTGCCGATGTCCTTGAGCGCCACTTCCTTCAGCTTCAACCAAGCCGCCAAAGCATCCAGCGACTGCCGCACCGAAAGCTGATAGGCCTCGGAAAGCCCGCGCTCGGTTGCCAGATAGCGGATGAAGGAGTCGCACGCTGCTTCCATGGTTCGCCGCCACTCTGGCGCTTACAGTGGTAGAGTAAAGAGTGATGCGTGGGTTTCAACCCACGGGCGGGGTCCGAACCCATTTCCGCTTCGCGGAGTGACGCTTGAGGACGTCTGCTGTTCCACCTCATCCAACACATTCAACCGTCGCGCCGCGAC
>JALOTR010000025.1 GCA_025457805.1 Akkermansiaceae bacterium
ATCCGGTCCGAGGTGGGGGAGTTGGTCCCGCAGGACGGGGAGGCGCGGGAGGCGGAGCCAAGCATATAACCAGGCTGGGGTGTCGAATGGGGCGTCCTCGCAAGAGAGTGTGCCGTGAGAGTTCTCGGCGGATGATTGCGAGCCACTTGTGGGGAGGAGCGCTGGATGTGTCTGGGTAGATTGAGGTGCCGCCGTGGCAATGGAAGCAAGTTTGTCATGAGCGGATCCGGGGGGATTCTCGCTGCTTCCGGTGCGCCACGGCGGCAGCGCGACCCAGCCGGTGACGGCGGAGAGGAAGCCACGGCGGGTGGAGTTCATAGGCTGGAGTTAAACAAGAAACACTTTAACGCGTCAATCGTAAAACTAAGACCACTAGAAAAAATCGTGACATTTGGAGTCACGAAGGTAGATAGTCCGGGAAACAAAACCATTGCGATTCCCATGGCCAACCTGACCAACGAAGAGAACTGGGCTGCGCGGGAGCGGCTGCGGCGGGTGGAGTTCCTGTTGTGGTGGCGCGGTTGGGTCGGGCGGCAGGATCTGGTGGACGTGTTCGGGATTTCTCCGGCGCAGGCGTCGGGAGATCTGCAGAGGTATGCGGGTTTGAATGGCGGGGCGATGATTTACCATACCAGCCGCAAGCGTTATGAGGCGGTGGAGGGGATGGTCTGTCTGTTGCACGCGCCCTCCTTTGATGAGGCTGTCAGGGTGTTTCTCGGAGGAGTGGGTTCCCTTGGCATAGGGGCGAATGGACAAGATATGGATTCCAGGCTTTCGGTGATCGATTTGCCGGTGAGGAGACTTGATGTGGGAATCGCGCGGCGGGTGCTGATGGCGCTGTTGGAAAAGCGCTGTGTGCGAGTCCGCTATGTTTCCGTCAACTCGGGGAATGATGGATGGCGCTGGCTGGTTCCTTCCGGCCTCGCGTGGGATGGCAGGCGCTGGCATGTGAGGGCGTGGTGCGGAACGAGAAACGAATGGCGAGACTTTGTTCTCGGGCGGATGGTTTCCGCAGAATGGCCCGCTGAGCCTGCGAGGGAGCTGCCCGAGGACAAAGGCTGGACCACTTTCGAAACGGTGAAGCTCCGCATCAATCCGGACCTTGGCGCGGATCAGCGCGAAGCCTTGCGTATGGACTACGATCTGACAGGGGAGTCCCTGGAGTTAAGGGTTCGCTCCTGCATGAAACCCTACCTGCTCGCGGCAATGTTCATCGATCACGAAAGCCACAGCGACCTTCCACGGCACTTTGTGAAACACTGAATCATTGAAACACTGAAACAAAGAAACAGAAGCATTCCGACGGGCCTCGAACCTCAACCCAAAACCTGATCTTCCCGCGATGACATTGTCCGCACTCGACCTCTTTACCATCGGAATCGGCCCTTCTTCCTCGCACACCGTGGGGCCGATGCGTGCGGCCAGCCGCTTCATGCGTTGCCTGATGGACCGTGGTTTGACTTCGCAAGTCGCGAGGGTCCGGTGTGATCTCTATGGTTCGCTCGCGGCGACCGGGAAGGGACACGGCACCGACAGTGCGATCATGCTTGGCTTCCTCGGTGAAGAGCCCGAGACCATTGCAATCGAAAACATCGAGAGCCTGCTTCTAACAATTCGCACGGGTGTCCTCAAAACCCCGTGGGGGAGCGAGATCGGGTTCAGCGAAAAACTTGATCTCGACTTCAAACGACTCAAGCCCCTGCCACTCCATCCAAACGGCATGCATTTCTCGGCGCTCAATGCGCAGGGTGAAGTCATCGGCGATGAGGTGATCTATTCGCTGGGTGGCGGATTCATTTCGACCGAGGAGGAAATGAAACAGCCGAGAACATCGGAGGTCCATGTCACTTATCCATTCAGCAATGCGGCGGAGCTCATGGCGCACTGCAAACAAACGGGGCTGGCGATTTCCTCGTTGCTGCTTGCCAACGAATCCGCCTTCCGGCCAGAGCAGGAGACTCGGGCCCGCCTGGATGCCATCTGGCAGGCGATGCAGAACTGCGTGGCGCGGGGCTGCTCCATGGACGGCACTCTCCCGGGTGGTCTCAAGGTCAAACGACGTGCCAAGGCGATCCATCAATCTCTATGTGCCAACCCCGAATCATCCCTGTCCGATCCTCTGACCATTCTCGACTGGGTGAACTTGTATGCGCTCGCCGTGAATGAAGAAAATGCCGCGGGCGGCCGTGTGGTCACTGCCCCTACCAATGGCGCCGCTGGAATCATTCCAGCCGTCCTGCACTATGCGGTCCGTTTCAGAAATTCGCCATTCCCGGATGGTGTGCATCGTTTCCTGCTGACGTCTGCGGCGATCGGCATGCTTTACAAACGAAACGCTTCCATTTCCGGTGCAGAGGCCGGTTGCCAGGGCGAAGTGGGCGTCGCCTGCTCGATGGCTGCCGCCGGTCTTGTCGAGTATCTGGGAGGCACTCCGGCGCAAATCGAGAATGCGGCTGAAATAGGAATGGAACACAATCTCGGGCTCACCTGCGATCCGATCGGAGGTCTTGTGCAGATTCCATGCATTGAGCGCAATGCCATGGGCTCCGTGAAGGCCATCAATGCAGCTCGTCTCGCGCTGTCGGGTAACGGTGATCACTATGTGTCGCTCGACAAGGTCATCAGGACCATGAGGGACACCGGTCGCGACATGAAATCCAAATACAAGGAGACCTCACGCGGTGGGCTTGCCGTCAACGTCGTGGAATGTTAACTGGCATAGCCGCACATCGGCAGATCCGGGCATCGAGTTTCCGGCAGGGAACCTCCGCAAGCCGCGTTGCTGATGGATGGGCGGGAAGTTTCCCATGAAGACGGGCGGCTTGTATGGGTTCCCGCGAACTCGGGATGGTGTCGTTTCAAGAGTTATGTCATCGTGCATCATCCTGAGGATTGGTGGTTTGCTTCGATAGGCAGACTCCATGAAACAGAAAACCCAAAAACCCCAACAACATGCATCGATCCATTCTTGGACGTCTCATGGTGGCCGCCGCCTTGCTGTCCACCGCCACCGCCAATGCCGCACAACTCGAACTCAACAACGGCACGCTGAAGATCCGAACGGACAATACCTACGGTGGCTCCATCGTCTGGTTGTCCACCGCAGCCGGCAGCCTGAACCTGGTCAACATCCACGACCGTGGGCGGGAAATCCAGCAATCGTATTACGCAGGGGCAAACCTGACCCGATCCGGCCAGATTCCCAATTACAGTCCCTGGTCGTGGAACCCCGTTCAGGCAGGGAGCTACAGCGGCACGCCTTCCATTGTGGATTCATTTTCCCTCAACAACGGCATCCTCTACTCGTGGACCCGCCCGAAGTTGTGGGATGTGCCGAATGAAACAGCGCAGGCTGTCATCAAGCAGTGGACGCAGTTTGAACCCGGAATGTCGCAGGTCATCCGCGTGACGAATCAATTGGTATGCCTGAGGTCCAACAACGACGCGTGGGGGAGTCCCGCCAACCGGCATCAGGAATTGCCTGCCTGTTACTTCATCCGGGCGCTCAACCGGGCGAAGATCTACAATGGCAACGGATCGTGGAGCGATTACAACTATCCCCTGCTCTCATCCAATGGCTGGGGTCGGCCGAATCCGCCCAAGAAGGCGATGGCCTTTTTCCTCGCCAATGATTTCGGCGTCGGCATCTACAGCCCGGCCTCCACCACCGCTTGGAACTGCGGAGCGACCGGCACCTCCGCCTCAACGGATCCGACGCACGCCGACACCATGCACGTCGCGCCACTCGCCACCTTGGCATTCGACCGGCAAACCCAGTTCACCTTCAACTACTGGATCGTGATGGGCAACCAAGCCACCATCCGAACCCGCCTGGATCAACTGCTCGCCCTCTATCCCAACGGCTGAGTTCCATTGGACGGCTTTCCACACCACGGGTCCTTCGCGGGGTCCGTGGTGTTTTTGTTTCCGCACCAGGTCACCTTGGAGACGGTGACGACCCATCGTCGGGAAGGACCGGACTGCGCCTATTCTTGCATGATGGTCGGGGGTTTTTCTTCAGAACCTTGAAAATCCGTGTCGCAACCTGCTTATTCTGTGCGTTTTGTGAAATTGTGACAGGATCGTCACGGGTCACCCCTTGAGAAGTGACGGACCAAACCAAATAAGTTCGGCCCCTCGCAGGCCCGGGCATGAACATCCTTTGCAATCAACGTGACACTTCTGTTTTTCCGTCGTTTCTGGAAAACCGGATCGCTTGGGTATTTATCCCGATCGCGTTGATTTGCATGACTTTGGAGATCGCCACGGGGCAGGATACAGGTCGTTTCTACGTCCGCGAGTATCGGGTGGAGGGGTCCAAGCGATTGGACAAGATTCAGGTAGAGGAAGCGGTCTATCCATTCATGGGCCCGGGCCGCACCCCGGATGATGTCGAGCAGGCGAGGCTCGCACTGGAAAAGATCTATCACAATCAGGGATATCAAACCGTCTCCGTATCCATACCGGATCAGGATCCCCGGCGAGGAATCATCCGCCTGCAGGTGAACGAGGGCAAGGTGGGCCGCCTGAGGGTAAAGGGCGCGCGGTGGTTTCTACCGAGCAGGATCCGCAAGGAAGTCCCGTCAATGGCCGAGGGAACCGTGCCGAATCTCGACCAAGTCGGGAAGGAAATGATCGCGCTCAACCGCATGGCGGACCGCAGGGTGACGCCCGACTTGCGTCCCGGCATGGAACCCGGTTCGGTGGACATCGATCTCACAGTGGAAGACACGTTTCCCCTTCACGGCTCGCTTGAACTGAACAACCGCTACAGCGCGGACACCACGCCGCTGCGCCTGAATGGTGCGCTGAGTTATACAAATCTCTTCCAGCTCGGCCACACGCTCGGTGCCAACGTCCAGGTGGCCCCGGAAAACAAGGAAGACGCCTTGGTTTACTCCGCTTATTACCTCGCCCGGGTGTCGGACACCATGAGTCTGATGGTCACCGGCACCAAGCAGGACAGCGACATTTCCACCCTCGGCGGGGCAGCCGTGGCAGGCAAGGGCGAGATCGTCGGCCTGCGCGCCATGGTGGATCTGCCGAATGCGGAGAAGTTTTTCCATAACTTCAATTTCGGCATCGATTACAAGAACTTCGCAGAGGACATCGTGATCGGCGAGGACACCATTTCCTCACCCATCGAGTATTACCCGCTCAGTGCGAACTACGCTGCAAGCTGGATCGCGGAAAAAAGTTTCACCGAACTCAACACCTCGCTCAACCTCCACCTCCGCGGAATGGGCAGTGATACCGCGGAATATACCGAAAAGCGGGTCACGGCGTCCGGCAATTTCATCTTCCTCCGTGGCGACCTCGCCCACACCCGCGACCTCAAGGGAGGAGCCCAGGCGTTTGGGAAAATCCAAGGTCAGGTGGCAGGCCAACCTCTCGTCAACAGCGAGCAGATTTCCGGCGGCGGACTCGGCACCGTGCGTGGTTACCTCGAAGCCACGGCACTGGGCGACAACGGGATTTTTGGGACGCTGGAATACCGCACACCCACCCTGATCGGCCGCGGTGATACATCGGCGAATCCGGCGGATGAGTGGCGCTTTCATGCGTTCGCCGATGTGGGCATGGTCGGGATCTACGATCCTCTTTCCGGCCAGAAAAAGCGCACCGGTCTTTCCAGCGTCGGCCTCGGATCACGCATCCAGGTCCGCAAGCACTATCACGGCTCCGTCGATGTGGCGGTGCCCCTTCTTGAACAAGCCAATGCCGAAGACGGCGACATCCGCATCACCTTCCGCGGCTGGGCGGACTTCTAACCATTTTCCAACAATCGCATGACACGACTCCCGCAAAGCATCGCCGCCCTGCTCCTGACAAGCTCATTCCTTGTGGCTGAGGAGGCCAAGGACGCATGGTGGAACAAGGACTGGACGCAACGCCAGAAGATCACCCTGGACGCCTCCGCCATTTCTGGCGCGGCGGGCGAATCCACCCTGTTGCTGCGTATCGCCGATGGCACGGTGTTCACCTCCGCACGGGAAGACGGCGGAGATTTGCGCCTGGTGGCTGCTGATGGCAAGACACTGCTGCCGCATCACATCGAGCGATACGATTCGCTGCTCGGCGAGGCCTTCGTGTGGGTGAAACTGCCGGATGTGAAAGCCGGAGCAGACTCGATGCACCTGTATTTCGGCAATGCCAATGCCCCGGCTCCCGGCGCATCGAGCGATGCGTATGGCGAGGATCTTGCCGCTGTTTTCCATTTCTCCGAAACCGGCAGCGCGCCCGCCGACGCCACCTCGAATGGCAATGCCGCAGCAGCACCTGCAACCATCGCGGAAGGCTCCATCATCGGTTCCGGCATCCGCTTGTTGGGAAATACCAACCTCGCCATCAACAACTCGCCCAGCCTCACATGGACCGCTGGCGCGCCCGCCTCCATTTCCCTCTGGATCAAACCCGCTGCACTGCAACCGAACGCGGTCATCCTCTCGCGGGGTGAGGGCAATGGCGCATTCAAGCTGCTGCTCGATCAAGGCATGCCCGTCATCGAAAGCGGCGGCGTGCGCAGCGCGAATGGCAGCCCCATCGCCGCTGGCGCGTGGAACCATCTCGCCGTCACTTTCAGCGGAGCCAGCGCACAACTCTATGTGAATGGTGAGCCCTATACTACCGCCGCCGTCGCTCTTCCCGCCTCGGATGCGCCGCTGGTTCTGGGTGCCATGGAAAATGGCCTGTCCGGTGATATCGATGAACTCCGCATCCACAACAGCGCCCTGAGCCCCGCCGCGGTGAAACTCGCCTTCATCAACCAAAGCGGCACCGATGCTGCGATGAAGATGCTCTCCGCCGCCGCCACGGAAGGCGGCACCGTGGAAGGTGGAAGCCACATGCTGGAACACGTGATGCTGTTCGGTGACATCGCCAACAACATGATGTTCGACGGCTGGATCGCCATCGGTGTTTGCGTGATCATGATCATCGTCGGCTGGACCGTCGCGATCAAGAAATACGCCTATCTCAACAAGATCGAAAAAGGCAACAAGGAGTTCCTCCGCTTGTGGAAAAACCTCTCCACCGATCTCACGGCCCTCGATCATGCCGATGAAAAAACCATCAAGAGCATGGGCGGATCCATTGATGAGGAAGATCAGGAACTGATGAAGGATTCACCGCTTTATCATATCTATCACATCGGATCGGATGAAATCCGCCACCGCCTGCACAAGATGAGCGACAAGATGGAAGGCCTGCCCGGCCGCTCCATCCAGGCCATCCGCGCCAGCCTCGATGCAGGGCTTGTCCACGAGAACCACCGCCTCACCGATGGCTTGGTTTTCCTCACCATCAGCATCGCGGGTGGACCTTATGTCGGCCTGCTCGGAACCGTGGTGGGCGTGATGATCACCTTCGCCATCATCGCCAAATCCGGCGAGGTCAATGTCAACTCCATCGCCCCCGGTATCGCCTCCGCGCTGCTCGCCACGGTGGTGGGCCTCATCGTCGCCATTCCCGCTCTCTTCATCTACAGTTATCTCAACGGCCGCATCAAGAATGTGATGAGCACCATGCAGGTGTTCATCGATGAATTCGTCGCCAAAATGGCCGAGTTCTACCGCCCCAAGAACGATGCCGAGCCGAACGGTGGTCAATAATCCCACACTCTAACCCATACTCCCATGGCCTCTGCCGACGACCAGAAATTCGATGACATCAACGTCACTCCGATGGTGGACCTTTATCTGGTTCTCCTGCTGATTTTCATCATCATGACCACGGCGGGCGTGCAGGGAGTGAAGGTCAATTTGCCATCCGCCAACAGCAAACCCGCCACCCAGAAACTCGATGCGCCCAAGACCCAGGCCGTCACCATCGATGCGGCGGGAAACATCAAGCTCAACACCACCCCGGTGACCATCGCCGATCTTGAATCCCGCCTCGCTGCTGCCAAAGCCGCCGAGCCGGATGTGCCTGTCGTCGTGCGTGGCGACCGCACGAACCAATATCAACTCATCATGGACGTGCTCGACGTCCTCGGCCGCGTCGGCATCAACCAGATCGCGCTCGCCACCCAACCCGGCAAGTAAGTCATGTCCGCCCCCGCCCCCAAGAAGCGCAAGAAGAAGGAAGTGAACCCACTGCCATGGGTGATCCTTGTCATTGCCCTGATGGTCGCTGGGATCTGGGCCGTTTCGCGAGGGGGTTCCAGTGCTCCGAAGGCACCGGTAGCTGAGGAAACCATGATCATCACCCTGCCGCCACCACCCGCTCCGCCGCCACCCCCGCCTCCCCCGCCGCCGCAGAATGAACCGCCGCCGCCGGAGGAGGAGGAAATGATTGCCCAGGAACCGGTGGCCGAAGAGGAAGAGCAACCGGAAGAACCGTCCGCAGAACCCCCGCCCGATTTGGACCTTGGTCCGGGTTCGGCAGGTGGCACCGGCCCCGCCATCGGCGGCGGCGGAGGTGGCAAAGGCCGTATTGGCGGAACCGGAAAAAGAGGCTCAGGCAGCAAGTTCGGTTGGTACGCGGCAAAGGTGCAATCCACCATTCGCGAGGCGCTTGCCCGGAATTCCTCTACCCGCACGGCCACCTTTTCCTCGCTCACCGTCAAAGTCTGGGCGGATTCCAGCGGCCGCATCACCCGCGCCCAACTCGTCGGCTCATCGGGCAACCCCGCAGTCGATCAGGCCATCCGCAACAGCGTGCTCAACGGCCTCCAACTGCCGCAAGGCCCGCCGGCCGACATGCCCATGCCCATCAACCTCCGCATCAGCGCACGCAAGCCCGTCAACTGAGCCATGATTCCTTTTTCATCCATGCAATTGTCCCGCACCACCCAAGTCTCGTTGCTCGCCACAGTCGCGATTGCCTCGTCGCTCCATGCTCAGGAGGAAGCCGCTCCCGAAGAGAGCGCTCCCGCACCGGCGCTTGCCGAAACGCTCGATCCCACCGTGGGGCCCGCGCTTGCGACGGATCTGCCAGCCGAGCCGAAACCGGCAGCCGCAGCGCCATCGGAAAACGTCACCATCAATCTCATCAACCGCCTCGTGCAAAAAGGCATCCTCTCGCAGGAAGAAGCCAAGGAAATGATCCAGCAGGCCGAAGCGGATGCCGCCACTGCCGCCGCGCAAAAAGATATCTCCGCCCTGCCACCGGAGCCCGCGCCGGAGGATGAAGTGCGCATCGCTTATATCCCGGATGTCGTGCGCAACCAGATGCGCGATCAGATCCAACAGGAACTCATGGCCCAAGCCCGTGAAGAAAAGTGGAGCGAAAAAGAATATCCCGAGTGGACCTCGCGCCTGAAGCCCTTCGGCGATTTCCGCTTGCGTTCGGAAAACACGTTCTTCCCGGATGGAAATGACAACACGGGCGCATTTCCCAATTTCCAAGCCATCAACACCGGTGCGCCATACGATACCTCCGGCACCCAGTTCTCGCCCCAACTCAATGTGGATCAGGACCGCCACCGTGCACGGATCCGTGCGCGCTTCGGCACGGAGTTCATGTTGGGCGATGGCTTCAACGGCGGCATCCGCCTCGCCACAGGTTCTGATAACTCACCCACCACCACCAACCAATCGCTCGGAGGCTCCGGCGGCAATTTCTCAAGATATGCCATCTGGCTGGATCGTGCCTTCGTCTCCTACGATGCAGGCCCCGGCGATGGCGAGGAATTGCTGTTATTGTTAGGTCGTTTTGACAATCCATTCCTCAGCTCGGAAGTCATGTGGGACAACGACGTCGGCTTCGATGGCCTCGCCCTTCGTGGCAAGGTCAGGGTGCATGACAAAGTCTCCACCACTTTCGCCGCTGGTTATTTCCCCGTTTACAACACCGACTTCAACTTCTCCTCCAATCAGCCTTCCAAGTTCGAAAGCACCGACAAATGGCTGATGGGTGCACAGATCGGCGTGGAGTGGAAACCGACCGATGATCTCACCGCGCGCTTCGGGATTGCTTATTATGATTTCGACGGAGTGGAAGGCAAACTCTCCTCTCCCTACATCCCGCTCGCGCCCAACGATGCCGGCGACACCGATACCACACGGCCCTCTTTCGCCCAACGCGGCAATACCTATCGCGAGTTGCGCAACATCGACAACTCCACCGCTGCCAACGATTTCGGCAACAAGTTCCAATATCAATACTACGGCCTCGCCACGCCGTTTGAAAATCTCACCATCACTTCGAAAGTTGATTACGATGGGCTGGATCCCTTCCGTGTTTCCTTCATCGGTGAGTTCATCAAGAACGTGGCATTCGATTCCGCGGATATCGATGCGATCGCCGTCAACAACCGCGGTCCTTCCGCCGGCGCAGGAAAGCTCGGCAACTTCGAAGGTGGCGACACCGCATGGTTCACCAGCGTCGTGATGGGCGATCCCGCACTTGAGAAGATGTGGGACTGGCAGGCAGGTCTTGGATATCGCTATGTCGAGTCGGACGCCGTCATGGATGCATTCACGGATTCCAACTTCGGCGGTGGCGGCACCAACGTGCAGGGTTTCACCCTCGGAGCCAACATCGCCATCACCAGGGCCGCCCGTTGGGGCGTGCGCTGGATGAGCGCGGATGAAATCGCCGGACCTGCACTCAGCTCGGACATCCTCCAGATCGACTTCAACGCGAAGTTCTAACTTATCCCCATGCCGCTAACTGAAGCCATGAAACGCATCCTCATTCCCGCCCTTGTTTGTCTAACAGCCACCGCGCTGCCCTCATTCGCCCAAGCCCCGGCGGATCCATCCTTGAAACTGCGCGAGCAACTCAAGTCCACCCTGCTCCAGCTCCGCAGTGCCCAGACGGAAACCGCGAATGCCAAAGCCGCCCAGGCCGTTTCCGATGCCAAGCTGAAGGAGCTCGAAGAGTCCCTCAAAAAACTTCAGGCCTCCAAGGAGCTGCTTGCCAAGCAGTCCAACGAGGACAAACTCAAAAACGAGGAAACCATCGCCAAACTCCACAACACCGTGGCCGAGCGCGAGAACCGCATCGGCCAGTATCAGAAAGGCCTCGCCGAGTGGAAGGATGGTTATGACAAGGCCGCCGCCGTCGCCCGCAAGAAGGAAGAGGAACGTGCCACGCTTGCTTCCGAGGCGATTGTCCTGCGCCGCACCATCGCGGACCGGGAAACCAAGAACATCGCGCTCTTCCGCACCTCCATGGAGATTCTCGATCGCTTCGAAAAGTTTGCCCTCGGCAAGGCGCTTTCCGCCCGCGAACCCTTCATCCAATCGAGCCGCGTGAAGGTCGAAAGCCTGGTGGAAGGTT
>JALOTR010000594.1 GCA_025457805.1 Akkermansiaceae bacterium
GAACAGGTGTGCACCCATTACCACCAGGGCTTCTATAATTAACCTCGACCTTGGGAATTGTCCACGTGACCGGCCCATCGAGGCCGGGAAACATCCTGCCGAAGGCAATGCCACGTTCCGGCGGATAGGAAACCCCGATCCCAATCCGAGCGCCATCCGCGACCGGATTGGCAAAAGGTCCGGCGAGCAGCCAGTTCGAGAGCTCCGCCACTTTCGCATCGATATTGGCCACCCCACTGAGACTGATTTGCGGATGATTCGCGATTTCCTCCAGCACTGCACCATTGGTTGCAGGCGGCTGCATGAAGAAGGCCCATTGGTCCCCACGGGTTTCGGATTTCACCAACAACGAGTTATCTCCCGATCGCAAACGCAACTCGACCTGATGGGACATTCCGATGCTTCTTTCATCGAAGCGGAGATTGATATCACGATCGCCCGTCTGTTGGTAAACCACTTCCCCATTCAACCATATCACACAGCCGTCGTTGTGCTCGACCTGCAGGGTGAGAATGCGTTCCGCCGTGGAAGTGAGACAAGTCCATGCATAGGCAATGGCCGGGCGCCCATGGCCGAATGTGCGACCAAAGTCCACACAATGCATGCGATCCAACGAATGCACCACCGGCTTTACTTCAAGTCGGTATTCAAACGGGGTGTCACGGATGAGCTTGTCTCCGATCCTCCTCACGGCTTTCAGGGGACTCTTCATGAAATGATCCATGGGTTCATGCTGCGGATGAAATCGGCGCTGGCCGCCAAATGATCTGGATGGGTCTCTTCCAGGATCAACGCTGGCACTGACTCGCATTCGGAAAGCAAGCCAAGCAGCAACGCATAATCCAACTGACCGCTGCCGGGCGGGCAAACCCTCAACTTGCCGTCCACCTCGCGAAAATCCTTGGCGTGAGCCACTGCAATACGGTCGCCGAACATCCCGAAAGAGCGCTGCATGATATCTCTCTGACTTTCATGGTTCTCCGCTGATAGGAGATTCACCGCATCAAACACCACTTGAAGGTGGGGTGATGGAATGTGATCCAACAAGCGCCGCATCCGTTCCGGTGTGCAAATGACGTGGCTGCTGACCGCCTCGATTCCGACCACGACCCCGTGCTGTTCCGCATCCTCCACCAGTTCCTGCATCACCTCCAACAGATCCAGAAATGCAGCCTCGCCGCCATTTTCAGGATGAGGTGAATAATCGGCATTCAAGGAACCACTTTCCAGAGCAACCAAATTGCAACCGAAAGACCGGGCATACCGAAGGTGTTCCTTGAACAAACCGATCAAAGAACGCCGCGTCTCCGGATCCGGATGGATTGGATTGATATAACAACCGAGAACTTCAATCCGGACGCCGTGTCTGGCGAAAGCGCTCCCAATCGCCCCGGCCATGGCAGGGTGGATCACGCCAGGTCCCATTTCCAGACCTTCGATTGCCTTGCCGAGCGCAAGCTGGACGCGATCCAGCCCGTTCGATGCGACCCTGCGCGCCAATTCATCGGGCGAAAAACGACCGATGTCGTGCGCCCGGATGCCAAGGCGGACTTGCGTGGATGTTGGGTTGGATTTCAAAAGAACTGCTCCGTTTTAACCTTGTATCCTGGTAAGCGGGAGGGGCTTTGTTGCGTCAAAGGGGGGCACTTTTGCGTCGTTATCGGGCGGAACCGCCGAAAAATCGTTCAAGGAAGGTGCGAAATCACGGTGAGTCCATTCCCGTTCGTGGTGAACTTGAGTCGGGAGCGCTCCCCGGCAGTCTCGATGATGCATTCGGATCGGTCACCATTCCAAACCGTGGTCGGCAATGCCTCACCATGGCGGTGCGGGAAAAGCAGGATTCTGAAATTCGGAGCCACCGATCGGCTGGCGAGAACCAAGCGCTTGTCCAATCCAAACGACCTTGAGCCCGTCAGCGCACCTTCCGCGGCAGTAGGCAAAAGCGTATCCTTGCGCTCAAAAGTCTCCAAGCGGCAGGAAGGCCGCGAAGTGAAATGATGGGGATCCGCCGGATCTTCCAAATGGAGAATGCGAACCAGAAGTTGCCTGTCACCCGGGGCAGGTTCAAGCTCACCTTCCGCATTCCTTTTCGTGGTGGCATCCGCGAGGATGATATCGTTTCCCGACATGGAAACCATCTCCGTGTCCATGCCTGTCTGCATCAGCCATTCATAAAGCCGCTCCTGGCCATCCTTCTGGATATCATCCACCACGAGCAGCCACGGATGTTTGCCCTTGTGGAAAACCACGCTGCGGAATGCACGCTGCACCGGATTGTGTGGAAGCCTCACAGGCCATGAATCCTCATCCCACAGGCGGGGATCGGTCTTCCCGAAACCTTCCCAAAAGGCTGCCACCGCCGGTCGGGTGTCACGTTCGATGGGGGTTCCCTCATATTCTTTCTGAAACAACGCGGCCTCGCCTGCATAACTCTGCCAACGTGGATATCTGAAGCGGATGAAGTCCTGCTTTTCATTCTTGATCTGCTTCGGCCACCACCAGCCATAACAATCTTTGGCATCCACACTGGCGAAAACCAGATTCCCCATCTCTGAGTGGCTGACCCACCTACCGGGACCGGGCCAGTAGCCTTGGCCGAATCCGTCGATGAGAACGTTGTTGTGATGCCGCGTCTCCACCGACCGGAAGTTATCCTTCGCCCATGACCGACCATGGGCAAACAAGGTGAAGTTTCCACGATCCGAGTGGTCGTGGCTGGCACCCACCGAGTCCACGCGGCACTCGAACTGCATCGCCACGGCATCCTTGTTCCAGGCACTCCGTGCGTTGAGCGAACCGCGGACTGGATCGAACATCATAGTGGGCAAGCCCAACTTCGCACCTTCCGCGTAATTCACCTCCCTGCCCTTCTCATCCTTCATCATGTCATCCGCCCAAAGCATTGCTTCAATGAGATGGAAATTTCCCTTGAACGGGCTGGACGCCTTGGCCTCCGATGCACCCTCCGCCCTCTTGGAGAAACACTGCCACAGGAAAGAAAAGATGATGAGTTTCATGG
>JALOTR010000595.1 GCA_025457805.1 Akkermansiaceae bacterium
TTTTATCCGCTTCTTCAGGGGGCGCCCCAGAAGGTTTGCTCGGTGATGACGGACTTGTTGAAGGCGGAGATCAACGATTGGAGTTCAGCAACCATGGCAGGCTCCTGAGCGCGACGGTCGATGCGCTCGGATGGATCCTCTTCGACATTGAAAA
The DNA here is from genome assembly GCA_025457805.1 of Akkermansiaceae bacterium. Lineage (GTDB taxonomy): Bacteria > Verrucomicrobiota > Verrucomicrobiia > Verrucomicrobiales > Akkermansiaceae > Luteolibacter. Next base: position 155 of record JALOTR010000595.1, read on the forward strand.
GCAGCGGTCTTTCTGGAGAGGCGGTGAAGCCGTGGTTGCTTCCGGTTTGTGAGTAGAGACCAATGTGAAGTTTCCACGGTCCCTTGCGGGCGGCGAAGATGGCGTTGCCATTGTTTCCGGTATAGATGTGTTCGAAGGCACGAACCTCGCCGGGGAATTTGTTGGCATTCAGAAAAGGCCGGATGTCACGGCCATCGAGAGTCCGGTCGGAGGGCAGTGGTTCACCGGCGAGGGCGAAGGCGGTGGGCAAGATGTCCATGGAGGATGCAGCCGTTCTAACAACCGTGCCGGGAGCAATCACGCCTGGCCAATACCATGCGCCAACCACTCGCACCCCACCCTCCCAAGTGGAACCCTTGCCATCGCGGAAAGGCAGCGCCGAACCGACCCGCAAGCGCGCTTCGCCATAGAGCGGATCTTTTGCGGTGTTTTCAAAACGGATCCATGGTCCGTTGTCGGAAGTGAAAACGACCAGTGTGTTCTTCGCAATGCCTTCGGTTTCCAAGGTGGAAAGGAGAGTGCCTAGCATGGCATCGATTTCCTCCATGCAATCGCCATAAAGCCCGCGTTTGGATTTTCCTTTGAACTCGTCGCTGGCATGCACGGGAAGGTGCGGCATGTTGGGGGCAAGATAGAGGAGGAAGGGATTGTCCTTGTTCTTGCGGATGAAATCGACGCTCAGGTCCCGATAGCGCCGGGTGAGATCCTCATGCACCGGAATGTTGGTGGCGAGATTGTCCACGAGGATTTCATAGCCGGGAATGGGTGTGGTGCCGGCCGGGTTGCTGCGGATGAGCTTCACGGCGGGTTTGGTGTAATCGTTGGAAACATTGGTGCCCTCCCAGACATCGAAGCCATGAGCGAGAGGAAATGCATCGGCAGTTAGAGAGTTGTTAGAGTTTGGCGTGCCGAGATGCCATTTTCCGAAAAAGCCCGTGGCATAGCCGCGGTTTTTCAGTCCTTCGGCAAGAGTGGTTTCTTTGGGGTGAATGTGGCGGGCATCGTTGGGTCCCAGCACCCAGGTGCCAAGACCGGAGCGACGCGGATTTCTGCCTGTTAGAAGCGAGTATCGGGAAGCGGTGCAAGCAGGTGATGCCGCATAAAATTGAGGAAAATTCGCGCCCTCATGAACCAGTCGGCTGACGTTGGGGGTGTGGATGGTCGGGTTTCCGGTGTGGGAGAAATCCCCGTAGCCGCAATCGTCGAGGAACACGACCACGACATTGGGTTTTTCTAGGGCAGGACGCGCGTGGAGAACCGTGGAAAAAAGAAGTAGCGTGAGAATGGATTTCATAAAGGACAAAGAACAGAAACAAGGTGCACTCGGAAGTATCGGCATAGGCATGGAGACATCAAGCCTGCTGAATACAACTTGCAACCAGAGGGTCTTTCGAGACGATTGATGTTATCAGTTTGCAATCACCCTGAGACGCATGAATCGAGTTGTGGCAACGCGGTTTTTTGGGGAACAGCGAGACGAATCAGCGCAACACCGGGTTGGACCAGGCGCGCTTACCCGCTGCATCAACCACCGTCACCCGCAGAAAGCGCGACTTGCCGAATCGCGCCAGCGGGATCACCGTCCGGGTCATCGACTGGCCATGCCGTGCCTCCGCCGCGCTGCCGGCCCCTTGCAGGATGACGGTTCTAACGGCCGAGCTTTCCACGACCACCTCCGTCTCGGTAAAGTGCAGATCATGGATTTCAGGGCCCTGCGAACTGTAAAACGCCCGGGCCTTCAGAGCGGCAAGCAGCGCTTCGGGCGTATTCGTCTCGGCCTTGACCATCACCCATCCGCCAAAATGGTCAGGCTCGGTGAAATGGGCGTCATCCGTGGCAATCAGCGCAAGGTCGCGCCCCTCGGCCAGCAGAAGATCAGCAATGGCGGCCCCATCGGGACGGTCACAGCCCACGGCGCAGCCATGGTTGTAGATTTCAACCGCATGGGCGGCGGTGATGCTACGCGCATCGTCGAGAGTCATGCCCGACCACTGCGGATGCGCGATGGCCACAAAGGCCCCAGCCGCCACGGCCAGGGCCGCGATTTCCGCACCGCTTTCCTGGCCCTCGTGGACCCGGAAATCCGGCGCGTGGGGCCGGGGGAAGTCGGCAGGCAACCCGACGGCAAGAATGTGCCACAGCCCTCCATTTGCCATCGGCCCGGAATGCAACTCCGCGCCGAGGATCGTGGTGAACCCAGCGCTCCGAAACGGCACCGTATCCACGATCGGATAGTCGTAGAGCCCCACGAAATGATCCGTCAGCGCCAGAAAATCATAGCCCTCGGCATGATAGCGGCGACAGACCTCTTCCGGAGTCAATAAGCCATCGGACCGGTCAGAATGGGTGTGCAGGTTGCCACGCCAAAAACGGCCTGGGGCGCTGAAGGCAGAGGGATGAAGGGTCATGGGATTCTTGGGCTGCTAGAAATTTGCTTTTATGTAACCGGTAACAAGACGTCGGTCGTGACCCGCCCATCAGCGTCGAGGCGTTGAGGGTGAGAGGCGCATGATACGGTGAAGGAGAAGAAATGGGGAGCCGTCGTATGGAGGCGAATTGATACTAAAAGCGTCAGTTATACGGTGACGTCAATGCCAGCGAGGATGTTGGTTCATTCGGGCAGTGGATCAGTTTGAACTGACCTTGAGCCGGATGAAACGGTGCGGTGACGAAGCGGTTGTCAGGTTGTCGCGGACCCGGAGCTCGCTGGTGGTTTCGCTTTCCACGGTGGTCTGGGTGCCGCTCCACGAGGGCGCTGTCAGGTCGGAGCTGACTTCGACTTGATAGACCAGGTTGGTGGCGGCCGTGTTTTTGAGGATGGTGAGGCGGAGATGCTTGTCGGCGCCCACGGTGACCAGATCGTG
>JALOTR010000596.1 GCA_025457805.1 Akkermansiaceae bacterium
CAGTGGGTGGCAGCTCGGCGACATCATCCAGGAGGCGCTTGCGGGCAATGACCGAACGCCGGAGCACGGCATTGATCAGTCCGCGCACGCTGGTTTTTCCGGACTCGACCGTTTCATTGACCGCCGCGTGATCCGGGATGCCCAGAATGAGAAGTTGGCAAAGCCCCACGCGCAGGATGTCGCGCGTCTCGGGATCGAGTTTGCCATCGCGCAACTTGCCGATCCATTCATCGAGCAGGCGGCGGTTGCGCAGGACACCGAAGAGGATGGCTTGGAGCAGTCCGCGATCCGAAGATGACAGCATGCGGCGGTGGGCGTGGCGGTCCACCAGGGTTTCCGCATAGTCGTGCCCTTTGGACCAGGCGCGGAGGGCGGAGACGGCGGCTTGGCGGACGTGGAAATTCTTGGCAGGCATGAGAATCTGTTAGAGGGACCGTGATCACGTAATGGCTGCGTCGCGGCGGGGGGAGTATGGATAGAACGCTGACTGTGACAAGGACAGCACAATCCTCCAGACTGGCTCCGGGACCTCCCCCCCCGGAGCCAGCCGGTGGACGGGTTTCCGGAGGTGGAAAAGGCGGCTCAGTCGCGCGGGACTTGGAAGAGATCGAGGATCGCAGGATCGAGGAAATCCTGGTTTTTGATCAAATGATCCAAAAGCGAAATGCCTGAGAGGTCCTCGATCACGCCCTTGTTGGTGATCATGGCGGTGTCGAGTTCGTCATCGAGCTGATTGAGAATGATGCCGGCACAAGAAAGCCCCTTGGCTCGGATGGCATCGACGGTGAGCAGCGTGTGGTTGAGGGCACCCAGCCGGTTGGCGGCGACCACCAGCACTGGAAGCCCGAGGTCTTTGGCAAGGTCAGACATCCGGTAGTTGGCGGAAATGGGCACCTCCCAACCACCAGCTCCCTCGACGATGACATGATCATGAGCGGATGCCAGCCGATGGTAACCTGCGAGAATTTCCGCAGGATCGATGCATTTGTTTTCCAACAACCCGGCCACGTACGGTGCTACGGGAGTTTGAAGATGGAGGGGGTTGACCTCATCCTCGCTCAGGCCCCCGGATGCGGCAGCCAGAATGCGGGCGTCATCGCGGTCTCCGCAAGCGATGGGTTTGTATCCCACGGCATCGATTCCCTCGTTCCGCAAAGTTTCAAGAATCAGGCGGGTGACGTAGGTTTTGCCAACTCCGGTGTCCGTCCCGGTCACGAATAGACTCATGCACAAGTCGTGCCCCATCCACGCCCGTCGGGTCAAGGCAGGGCAGCAAGAAATTTCCTTTTGCGGGCTGCCCCGCCGCGTCCATGATCCGGCCACATGACTGCGGATTTCCTCGTGATCGGCGCCGGTATCGCCGGGCTTTCCTTCGCATTGCGGGCGGCGCGCCACGGATCGGTGATCGTTCTGACCAAGGGGGAAGCCTACGAATCCAACACCGCCTGGGCCCAGGGGGGAATCGCATCCGTGCTCGACCCCGCCCAGCGCGATCCCGGCGATGACGAGGAATCCCACGTCGCTGACACGCTCGATGCCGGCGCTGGCCTGTGCAAGGAGGCCGCCGTGCGGACCATCGTGCATGAGGGCGATGCGGCGATCCAGGATCTGGTGGATTACGGGGTTTCCTTCGATCGTGAAGATGGCCATTTCCTGTTAGGAAAAGAAGGCGGCCATTCGCATCGCCGGATCCTCCATGCCCGCGACACGACTGGCCGGGAAGTCGCCCGTGCCTTGATCGAAACCGCCCGCAAGACGCCCAATCTCACGCTTTTGGAGGATCATTTCGTCATCGATCTCATCACTTCTTCCAAGCTTGGCGCGGTGGCCGAGGACCGAGTGCTCGGGGCCTACGTGTTGGATAAAAAGACCAATGAAGTGGAAATTTTCCGCTCGGACCGGGTCATCCTCGCTGCCGGGGGATGTGGAAAAGTCTATCTCTATACCACCAACCCGGACTCCGCGACGGGCGATGGCGTGGCGCTTGGCTGGCGGGCTGGGGCGACGATTGCGAACATGGAGTTCATCCAGTTTCACCCGACCTGTTTCTACAACCCGGGGGCGACCGGACCCGAGGCGCGCTCCTTCCTCGTCAGCGAGGCAGTCCGCGGCGAGGGCGGGATTTTGATCAATGCCAAAGGCCAGGACTTCACTCTCAAAAGCGATCCCCGGGGTTCGCTCGCACCTCGGGACATCGTGGCACGAGCCATCGACCGCGAGTTGAAACGCACGGGTGCTCCCTGCGTTTACCTCGATGTGACGCACAAGCCGAAGGGTTTCATGCGCGATCGTTTCCCCTACATTTACGAGACTTTGATGAAATTCGGCCTCGATTGCGAGACCCAGCCCATCCCGGTCGTGCCTGCAGCCCACTACCAATGCGGCGGTTTGCTCACCGACGTGAATGGGAAAACCACCATCCGCGGCTTATTTGCAGTGGGCGAGGCGGGCTGCACCGGCCTCCACGGGGCCAATCGGCTGGCATCGAATTCCTTGCTCGAAGGCAACGTCATCGCCCGCCGGGCCCTCGATGAAATCATGCTGCTCTATCCGCCCGGCAAGGAAATCCTCAACCCGCCCACCATCCCCGAGTGGGAACATGGCGACACGGCCGAACCGGACGAATTGGTGGTCATTTATCACAACTGGGATGAAATCCGCCGCCTGATGTGGGACTACGTGTCGATCGTCCGCACCGACAACCGCCTCCGCCGCGCCGCCGCCCGCTTGAAGAACCTCAAACGCGAGGTCCGCGAGTTCTATTGGGGCCACCGCGTCAATCCGGACATCCTCGAACTCCGCAACCTGGTCGCCGTCGCAGGACTCATCGTCGAGTGCGCCCTCCGCCGCAAGGAATCACGTGGATTGCACTACACGCTCGATCATCCCCAGTCGGACGACGCCTATCGGCACGATACCGTGGTCCGGCGGTTTTGAGGGGGCTGGTCCTATTCTCTCACACCTTCTGAAATGTCCGGGGGAAAATGTGACGAGTTTGGTGGCTTTGGGTTTGG
>JALOTR010000597.1 GCA_025457805.1 Akkermansiaceae bacterium
ATCTGCGAGAGATCCGCCTCGGCGAGGGAGGGGAGGTAGTTGTCGGAAACCGGATTGATGCCAAGTTCGGCGAAACGTTGCAGCGCTTGTTGGCCGGCTTCCGATTGGAAATAGGAAATCACCGCCTCGGCCACGGCGGGTCCGACATCGCCGGTGATGGCGTATTTTGCGAGCAGTTCGTTTTTCTTTTTCGCATCCGCCCGGGTATCGCGAAGCAACTCGGCGAGAATGGGGGATGTCGAAAGTTCTGTTAGATCCTGATGCAGGCGCGAGAGTTCCTTGGCGGCGGACTCGCCGAGTTGGCGGATGCCAATGGCATAAAGCCAGCGGTTGAGCGGTTTGCCGCGGGCATCATCGAGGGCCTTGAGGACCTTGGCTGCATTCTTTTCACCAAAGCGGCGTGGCGCTTCCTCGGTGCCGAGATTGAGCGGGGCGAGGATTTCTTCTGTTAGAGAAAACGAATCGAGCGGAGTCACGCAGTGTTTGTGCCTCACCAATGCCTCCGCCACGATCTCGCCGAGCCCATCGATATCGAGGGCCTTGCGTGAGGCGAAGTGCTTGATGTGGGTGACCGCTTGGGCAGGGCATTGGAAATTCGTGCATCGCCATGCGACAAATCCTTCCTCCTGCGAAACGGGGCCGCCGCAGGATGGGCACTGGCCGTTCACGCTGGCGAAGACAGAGAAAACGCCAGCACCGGGCACGGGCTGGGTGACCTTGACGATGGCCGGGATGATTTCACCCGCTTTCTCCACCAGTACACGGGCACCGATGTGGATCTGTTTGCGATCGATCTCATCCTGATTGTGCAATGTCGCACGTGAGACCGTGGAGCCGGAGATGAGGACGGGTGTGAGTTCCGCAACCGGTGTGAGCACGCCGGTGCGGCCCACTTGGATAGTGATGTTTTCGAGAGTGGTTTCCTTTTGCTCGGGAAGAAATTTATACGCCGCCGCCCAACGCGGGGCACGCGAAGTGAATCCAAGCTGAGTGCGCTCGGCGCGGGACAGGACTTTGATCACCGCTCCGTCCGTGCCGTAGTCGAGTTGATGGCGCTGATGATTGATTTGTGCAACGGCATCCAACAAGCCATCGAGGTTTTCAACCGTGAAGAGCGGTTGGTTGCGCGGAATGCCGAAGTGATCTAACAGATTGTGGAAATCATGCTCCGTTTCCAGCTCCGGCCCGTCATAAGCGCCGAGTCCATGCGCAAGAAAACGCAGCGGGCGCTGCGCGGCGACCTTGGGATCGAGCTGCTTCAGCGTGCCCGCTGTGGCATTGCGCGGATTGGCAAATGTCGGCAACCCCGCTTCATCCCGTTCCACATTCATCGCCGCAAAGGCCTCATTGGGCATGAAGATCTCGCCGCGGATTTCTATGACTGAACCTTTTGTGAGTTCAAATAGGCCGTTTGGTGAGAGGACCCGACCAGTATTATGTCCCCATTCAAGAATGGATTCGGCTTCCTGTCGGAGCCGTTGCTGAACATCCGTTCCATCACTTCCTGCGAGGTCAGTTTCGAGCCTTTCGACCAAGCTCTCGCGCGGGCTTGCTTGAGGTTTTCTGCGAGTATCGTCGGGTTGGTGCTGGCTTTCATTTGGGGAAAGATAGGGAAGGACGCTTTCGAGGTCAAATTCCGGATTTGTAGGGGCGGATGTGGTTTTAGCAAAGCTCCGCTGTTTCAACTCCAACGGGATGCTGCGGATGGTGCGGACGTTGTGGGTGATGTCATCGCCGGTCGTGCCGTCGCCGCGGGTGGCGGCGTAGGCGAGCTTGCCATCGCGGTAGAAGAGGGAAACGGCGACGCCATCGATCTTGGGTTCCACGGTGACCGTGATCTCTTCGCGGCCGAGGTTTTTGCGGAGGCGTTGATAGAACTCGACGAGTTCCTGCTCCGGGCTGCTGGCACCGGATTTTTCCATGGCATCCGGGCTGAGTTCGAACACATCATCAATCGATAACATCGGCACCGCATGGCGGATTTGCTGGAAACCTTCGATCGGTGCGCCGCCAACGCGCAGGGTGGGGGAGTTGTCATCGTGAAACTCCGGATGTTTTTTCTCCAGATCTTCCAACTCGCGGTAAAGCTTGTCATATTCCGCATCGCTGATTTCCGGCGCGGCTTGAGTATAGTAAAGCTGGTTGTGGTGTTCGAGCTGTTTCCTGAGTTCAAGAATACGCTTCTCCACCGATTCTTCCGGCGTTTTCGCGGGTTTGGGATCGGCGAAGGAAAAGAGATCGTCCGGCTCTGACATAAGGCTTATCTAACAATCGAAAATCTTAAATCTCAAATCTTAAATCACCAATCCCTCATGGCACTGGGACCGGGGCGATTTCCTGTTTGGTGAAGCGGACGGCGATTTGATATTCATCCCCTTCGCGGGCGGCTCCCAGCATGGCGGTACCTTTTTTCTCAAGCTTCCAAAGATGGGTGCCAGACATGCCTCCGTCCTCGATGCCGGTGAGCGCGAGTTTGGGGTTCTCGTGGATGGGCTTGCCGTAAAGGGTGCTGAGGAGTTCGATGAATTCCTGCCAGCAGGGAGTCATGCGATCTTCCAGCGCAGAAGGTGGCATGCCTTCGGTCTGGAGGGTAATTTCCTCCAGTCCGCCTTCTTCGGTCCAGCCGAAGTAAAGCGAGGTATCGAGTCCGCCGATCTTTTTGCGGGTGCGGTAAACGCCGTTGATGCCGGTGCGGCCGAGGAAGGTTTCGGCGACGGTGAGTTCGACGAACTTGCTTTGATTGAGCTTTTCGGTGACCTGCGCACGGGTGTCGCCGAATACGAGTTTGTCAAACACCGCATTGGGTGGCGGTGCCTCTTCGCCGGGAAGGGGATGATTGGCATTGAGCCAGGTGCGATCATCCGGGTGAAGTTTGTCGAGCGGGATGATGATTTCCTTACGGTCGCTGCGACGGATGGTGACGGAGGCGGCATCGCGTTTGACGAATTCACCTTGGATGCTGCGCTCTCCATCGTCGCTTTTCCACGGGCGCGGAGCTGCTTGAAGC
>JALOTR010000598.1 GCA_025457805.1 Akkermansiaceae bacterium
GTTGATCGCGTTGCCGATCGTGTAGATGTTGGTGGTGCTGCCGGCGCGGAAGCGGAGCGTCCTGCCGCTGCCGACGGTGATGGTGCTGGTGCCGAATGGAGTGTAGGCGCCAGAGGCTCGTGTTCCCATTTCCGAGCGGAGCTCGCCGGTGGTAACGTTGGTTGCGCCACTGAAGGTGTTTTGCGCGGTGAGAATGAGTGCGCTGGCTCCTTGTTTGTTGAAGCCCCCGCTGCCGGAGATCACACCGTTGATGGTCAGAGCGCCCCCAGCGACGTCGAAGCCGCCAGTGTTGCCGGATGCCAGGGTGATGCCGCGGTTTGCACTGAGGGTGATGGCGGAACCGGTGAGGTAGTTCGAGAGATATCCTCCTCCGGAAATGGTGAGGCTGGCGGCGTTGAAGGTGCCAGGTGTTGCTCCGAGGCTTGCTTCCTTGTCAATGCAGAGGAAGCCGTTGGTGACGGTGGTGTTGCCGGTGTAGGTGTTTGTCCCACGGAGGTGGATGGAATTGGTCGCAGTGACGTTTCCGGAACCGCTGATGATCCCGTTGACGTTGATGAAGCCGCCGCTCAGGGAGAGAGTGGTGCCGCTATTGACCGCAATGTTGTTGCTGAAGGCAGTTCCTACCGAAACAGCGGTGTTCGCGGTCACGCTGATCGCTCCGGTGCCGAAGCCGGTCGCATTGGAAAGCGTGACGCTGCCGCCACCGAGAATGGTTCCGCCGGAATAGGTGTTCGCCCCAGACAAAGTGAGGCGTCCCGCACCTGCCTTGGTGAGACTGTTGGTTCCGGCGAGGATGGCGCTGATGGTAGCGTCGGTGGTGGTGGTGACGGTAGAGGTGGTTCCCCCCGCGAGAGTCAGGGTATTGGTGCCGCCCAAGGTCCATGCGGATCCACTTGCGCCATTGTCGCTGAAGGTCAGATCCCCGATCGTCCGATTCGCGGTGAGTGTGATGGTGGTGGCAGCGGTGATGTTTGAGGTGAAGTTCGCGATGAACCCGGCACCCTCCGCGACGACTCCGCTGTCCCACGGCGTGGTTGTGATATCTTCCCAGTTGCCACCCGTTGTGGATGTCCATGTGCCACTCGCTGCATAAAGCGACGGAACAGATGCCAATGCGAATGAGAGACTCACAAGAGCAGCAAAGGGATTGAATCGGGAGCTTTTCATTTCAAGGGAGTGAATCGGATTCGAGGGACAAAACTTGCACAACGCACGCGGAGATCCGCTACAACGAGGTGTCGGACAGCTTGGGATTAGCAGACAGGGTGCCCGGCACAAGATAGAGCACCCTCTTTTGGGTGCGCTTCTCCGGGGTACGGTTTGACTCATTGCAACCGCTGCATTTTTCACTTTGGGAATGGGATCCCAAGCTTCAGGAAGTTCCTCCCAGGCTTCGGAATTCCCTGAAATTGCTTCAGGCAAACCGTCCAAGGCTTTCAGGCGGCGCGCCCGATCTTATCGATTGTCTCGGCGGAGGATCGTGGTCCCCTCCGACGAAGGAAGCGGCGCACGCTGGCACGGTCGGAGCCTCTGTGAAGGAGAATCCCAGCTCCCGTTCAGTCGAAGCTCAAACAGGGATGACGCAGACCTCATCGGCGAAAATCAGGGCTGCCCGCAGACCGGCATCACGACCGGAAATTTCAGGAGGAGGAAGATCGATCCATGGGAGTTATGGCTTGGTGATTTCAACCTGATAGAACTTTTTCGAAGGGGTGGCGGCTTGATCGGTGACCGTGCGCTCGGGGTTGTTGTTATCGTCCGCAAAATCGGTTAGATTTTCCCAGACACCACCGCCGAGCGTGGTGTTGGATTTCACCGTGTAGGTGCGATCGCCGAACACGGGGCTGAATTTCAGATTCCGGTGGGTGGGCTCACCCGGCACGGGCTCAATGCTCAGAAGAAACCGGGAAAGCGGATCGGTGGGAATGATTCCGGCGGTGTATTCGAACTGGTTGTTCTGACCATCGCCATCCGGATCCAGCAAAGGCGCGGCAAGCGGATTGTCATGACCGAAGTAATCGATCTGCCAGGTATCCGGAAGTCCATCTCCGGCATAAGTGCCGAAGTTGTCCGGGAGCGTGTCGAGCACGTAGAGCAATAACTGGAGTTCGCCCGCAAATGCAGGCGAAGTCGCGCCGACCATGATCTGTGTATCCTCATGAACCGATGAGGTTTCCAACAGGCCCGTCGAGGAAATGCTCGAAATGGGACCCTCCAAAGGAGTGAAAGTGAAGCCAGTGGTGGGGATGATCAGATTCGTGCCATCATCCGCCGTGCGGACCGGGATGATCTGGGTGCTGCCTTCCTCCGGCGGATAGAAATCGCTGGCCAGCAAACCATAACCGAGCAAGTCATAAATCTGCCCGACATAACCATGGCGTGCGAGAGTCACGGCTCCACTGCTGTTTTCCGAAACACCCGCAACAGTTCCAACGCTGCCGTGGATGGCATAATTGGAACTCGTGACCCTCTGCCCACCAAAGTCGAGGGTATCGGTGGTGATGGTGTAGTTGGTGCTGGTTCTGTCCGCGGAGACCGCCGCACTGAGTAAGAGACTTATAAAAGGGACTTTCATGATCGCGGGGAGCTTATTTGAGTTTGGCTTCAATCGCATCCAGCCGGGCACGCAGAGCATCGTTTTCGGCTTTGAGTTCCTTAATTGCGTTGATGGCTGCCCAATTGATCTTGTCGATATCCACGGTCAGATATCCATCATCCCTTGTGATGATCGCTTCCGGCAAGGCCACCTGGACTTCTTGCGCGATCACTCCGAGATATTCCTTTTCCGCAGAGATACCATCGGGATTTGATGCCTTGTATTTGTACCGCACCGGGCGGATTTTGCAGACGCTGTCCAATCCGGTCCGGTATTCTGATTGCACATCCTTGAATCGACCGTCCGACAAGGTCGGCAACCATGTACCTCCGCCGGGTTTGTAGGTTTCGATGGTGCCTATCGTGATCGAGTCCGAAAGGACGCGCTCTGCAGTCACATCATTTTC
>JALOTR010000599.1 GCA_025457805.1 Akkermansiaceae bacterium
GTTCAGCGAAGCACTCGCATCCTGCGGCGTTCCGGCGCTCGATGTCGCCACCCGTTATTCGGAACTCGGCGATGCGCTCCTGCCTCTCATCAATCCGCAGGTCGTATCCAAGTATGGCATCGAGATCACCAGCTTCATCGTGGAAAACGTTTCGGTTCCACCCGAAGTCGAGGCCGCGATCGACAAGCGTTCGAGCATGTCCGCCATCGGCAACCTCAACGATTATGTGAAATTCCAAATGGCCGAATCGATGACCAAGGGTGGCGAAGGTGGCTCTGCAGCCGCTGTTCCCGCGCAGATGGCCATGGGCTTCGGACTCGCTCAGGAAATGATGAAAAACATGCAAACGCCGCCGCCACTCCCCGGCGCGGCCGCGGCCTCCTCCCAAGGCATCCCCGAACTCATGTCTCCCGCCCAGGCTGCACAAGTCCTCGGCGTGACCGAGGCGGACGTGATCGCATCCCTCGATGCCGGCGAGCTGAAGGGCAAGAAGATCGGCTCAGCATGGCGCATCACCAAGACCGCTCTCGACGCGTTCCTCGCCGAGTAAACCATCGCCATGGCGGAAGTCAGCGCACTGAGAAAGCATCCCTGCCCGGAATGTGGCGGGGATGCGGAATGGAATGCCTCAAAACAGGCACTCGCTTGCCCGTTTTGCGGCACCATCCTGCCATGGTCGGAAGGCGAAGACCCGATGGGGGCCGCCATCGTCGAGCACCCGCTCGAAGAGGCATTGATCCGCATTCCCGACTCCGCCCGTGGCCTTCAGGAGGAGAAAAAATCGGTCAAATGCGAGAGCTGTTTTGCCATCAGCGTCTTCGATCCCACCCGTACTGCCCAGCGATGTGACTTCTGTGGCTCGCCTTCCATCGTGCCAGTAGAAAACCTGCCGGACCTCATCACGCCGGAAAGCCTGCTGCCCGCCGTAATTCCCAATACCCAGGTCCGCGATCAACTCCGCGAATGGTATCGCTCCCGCTGGTGGGCGCCTAACAAACTCAAGCGCGCTGCCCTCACCGATACCCTGCACGGAATCTATCTGCCCTATTGGACCTTCGATGCCCACGTCGATGCAGACTGGACTGCGGAATCGGGTTATCATTATTACGAAACGGAAACTTACAGGGATTCCAACGGAAAAACCCAAACCCGCCGTGTTCAACGCACCCGCTGGGAACATAGTTCTGGAAGTCTATCCCATTTCTTTGATGATGATGTCGTCCCCGGCACCGTCGGCGTCCACGCCACGCTGCTGCGCAAAGTGGAACCTTTTCCCACTCTAACAGATCTCAAACCCTACGATCCCGCATTCGTCCGCGGTTGGACGGTCGAGCGTTATCAAATCGATCTCCGCCAGGCATCGCAAACCAGCCAGATGCAAATGGACAATACCTTGCGAATCCTTTGCGCCCGCGAAGTCCCCGGCGATACCCACCGCAACCTGCAAGTCGCTTCACACTACCAAGGCCGCACCTTCAAACACATCCTCGTTCCTGTCTGGCTCGCAAGTTATACCTATGGCAGCAAGTCGTTCCAGGTCGTCGTCAATGGCTACACCGGGAAAATGGCGGGCGAACATCCATTGAGCTGGGTGAAAATCACCTTGGCCGTGCTTGCGGTAATCATCGTCATCCTGATCGTGATCGGACTGCAGAACAGTTGAGATTCTTTCCCTACGGGGCGCTTGCCCTCAATCTGAAAAACGCCCCCGTTCCCATACCGGAAACCTCGGGAATCCGATATAGCAACTCTTCGGTGGGCTGTCCTTCAATCGGGGTCACAATCGGCAAAACGGAAACAGGCTGCCAGGAAATCGAGGAGAGTGTCTCGCTCCTTTCCAAGGCAATGGGAATCCCGCTCGCATCCTGTCGCCGGACCAGACGGATCACAAAAAACCGCTCATCCACTCCCGTCACAGGATTCGGAATGGTTTCTGGCTGGATCTTCATCACCGATCCTCCATCCGGCACCACTGGATTGAGATTGAATAGATACTCAAGCAGTGTTGGCACACCATCCCGATCTGCATCCCCAAGAAGGATGGCGTTCCCGGATGTGAGCGTCGGATGCTCTGCAAGCCAATCCTCCGAATATGGGGAATCGTCCTCCAGTGATAGAAGCACTGAATTTCCCGGTGGGGCCTCAATGCGATAATCCTCTGATTCCGATATCATAACAACTAACGTCTCCACCTTTTCGACAAAGTCATTGTCCGCCTGCGGTAGGATGACCAAGTCAAACACGGTTCGTCCCGCCGGAATGATTGGATTGCCAACACTGGAAGGCGCGGTCACGTAATCCACTCCGGATGTTGCGGTCCCACCAAATTGCAGATTCAGCGCGATCGGAAGCAGGCTCGGAGCAGACAAGGTAAATCGCACGGTAGCCGGGACTCTTCCCCGCTCCTTAGCCACTGTGGAAAGCGCGCTGATTTGAATGCCCGGCAAGGGCTGCAAACTCAGACCCAAAACAATGGAGCCCACCGACTGACCATAACCGTCCACAGCAATCGAATATGTGACACCTTGCCTTACCCGCACGACAAGTCTGCTGGCGAGCCCGTCTCCTCCATCATCATCGGCTCCGATCACGGACAGCCCGCTGACGCTGCTTCCCGTATAAATCCCCAACAAGGTATCGAAGTTACTCCCGTTGGTATTCACTTGCAAAACGCCATCCACCGCAGCGGTCCAGCTCCACCAGACAGATCTGCCGCCGATTTGTGAGGATGGGTGATGATAAGGTTCCCCGGTTTCGCGGGTTGCACCCACGTTCGTTCCCGAAGTTGCTGCCACTTCTCCTGTCAGGGAAACGGCGTTGACATACGAATCGTTCACCAAGGGTGACAAGATGGTGAGGATCGCGGAGTTGTTTGCCGCAGTGAGGTAGCTCGTCGAGGGCAATACAGTCGCGATGACCGTTTCAGGCCCTTCGATCTGTGAGTCAGCCAAGGGTGTCACTGTCAGCAAGACAGTGTTTTGACCTTCCGGAATCGTAAC
>JALOTR010000600.1 GCA_025457805.1 Akkermansiaceae bacterium
TCGGTCGGGGCGAAGGGCGCCGACCGCTCCCAATCCACCCAATGAACTTGAATCAAATGGCCTAGGGCATTGCCGACCTCTTTTTCCGGTAACAATGCCCGGACGACTTCGATGTAGCCGCCGCCGCCCTTGCGGAGAGAGGGTTCACGGGTGTTCACAAATTGATTGAAAAACAGATTCAGCGAACCACTTGGAACCGGGCGAAGTATGGCGATCGCTTGTTTGGGATCGGTGAGGATGAATCCGTAGGATAGAGAATGGCGGAGTTCGGTCTCGCGCCAAGCTCCATGGCTACCCTCTGGCTCGGGAAGCGAACGGATCGCGTCGAGGTTTTTCTCGAACCATGCCAATGCAGCTTGAGGATTCGTCTCGGAATAACCTAGCAGGACCCCTTTTATAAGGTCCTGCAAGTTATGGCTTTTTGCGTGATAAGGCCGGGGAATTTGTTCCAACAGAACATCAAGTGCGAGTTCCTGATTCCGCTTTCCGAGTGGCTGGAAGATCTGGGCGATGATCCTGTCCTGGTCTTCCAATGGCATCGAACTGGCAGCCGCCTCAACAGCCAGCGCGATCAGTTCCTCATTGGACAGGCTTTCCACATGATCGATCGCGTTGACATAGCGCGGGACGTCGGTTTCCTGCGACTTCAGATCACGGGCGAGGCGTTGGAGTAAGGAAACATGCGAAGGCCGGCGTGAATCCGCCGAACGGGAACGAGGTCTGAGTTCCGCGAGCGGCGTGTTATCGGCAATCCGGGCCTCCAGTTTCTGGATGCGGGTCTGTTGATAGGCGAGCGGCAATCCGCAGAGCAGAACGGTGGCGGAAACGGCGGCGATGGTGGTTTTTTTCACGGCGAAGAGTCCGCTAGTGGTTGTGCCGATGGATGTGCCCAGTGCAGGCGCGAGAAGCACCGGCGAGGCCTTGCTCATCTCGGCGGTCAGGCCGGCGGTGAGTGTGCCGATAGTGAGGGCAATGCCTTTTCGGCCGAGAACTTGCTGGAGCTTTTCCAGTGCGCGGCGCGATT
The DNA here is from genome assembly GCA_025457805.1 of Akkermansiaceae bacterium. GTDB lineage: Bacteria > Verrucomicrobiota > Verrucomicrobiia > Verrucomicrobiales > Akkermansiaceae > Luteolibacter. The sequence continues at coordinate 1,025 of JALOTR010000600.1, forward strand.
GCTTCTGCACTGCGGCGGCCGACCGGCCGACCTGCTTGGCGATCTCGGAAAATGTCAGCTCATTGACAAAATGAAGGAGTAGCACGTGTCGGTCGGACTCGGGTAGCGAATCGATCGCGGCATCGAGATGCGGCAGCGCGTTCTGCCATGCGGAGTTACCGAAGTCGGGCGGATCGGCAGGTGCGTTCATGAGGGCCTCCTTCTTGCGGACATGTCGGGATTCACTGCGGAGCATGGCTTTCGCCTCAAGCAGGGTCGCGTGGTGTAGCCACGATGGAAGTGGCGCTTCGCTGCGGACGACCCGATCCGCCTTTTTCGCCAAGCTTACGAAAACCCGCTGGGAAACATCCTGCGCGAGTGAGGGATCTCGCAATGATCGGAGCGCCGTATGGAACACGAGGCCGGAGTAACGATCCATCAAGGCGCGGAACGGCGCATCGCCGCCGTTGGTAGCGTAACGTGCCAAGAGCTCCCGATCTGATTCCATACCGTGCATTCCCACTCCATAACTGCCACTTCTCGCGTCAAGCGGACAAGTTTTTGAAATCGCATGAATGATATTCCTTGAGGAGGAGATCCTGCGGCGATGAAGACTCAGGCTTCGGCGCCGTTGGACAATTACGGGAGATACAAATTACCTTGGATTATGATTGCCGCCTCAGGCCCCTCCGTTCTGCGGCAAGGGGTGGAAAAGGTGGGGTTTGCTGATAATCAATAACTGGAATCTTGTTTTCCGGGCGCGTGTGGACTAACGATTCCCTGCACTCCGGCGCTTTGCTTGGTTGGGCGCATGGGTGGGGATCCGGTTTGCCGGCTGTCTGGTGCGTCCGGGTTGGGTCGTTGGGGTGAGTCTGGCCCCACCTTTTTTCCATGAAATCACTCCTTGCCGCACTCCGCTGCCACCTTGCTTTTCTTTTGCTGTTTGTCTTCACGACAAGCGGTCATGCCCAGTCCCCGTTCACCGGAATCGTCGCGGGCGATACAAAAATGTTCTTTTTAAGGGCCGATGGCACGATCTGGGGCACGGGATGGGGTATCTATGGTGAGTTCGGAGAGGGCCCGAACGATTACAGGCCCGTGCCTCGAGCCATCGCGATCAGCGACGTGGTATCCATCGCCAGTAAGGGATTTTTCACGCTCTTTCTGAAAAGTGATGGAACCGTATGGGCCAGTGGATTGAACTTTGCCGGCCAGTTTGGCAATGGGACGACCGAGGACAGCACGGTTCCAGTGCAAGTGATGACGGGGGTAAAGGCAATAGACGTGGGATCGGGGCACAGCTTGTTTTTGAAACTGGATGGAAGCGTGTGGGCAAGCGGAGCAAATTCATCCGGCCAATTGGGGGATGGCACCAAGGATGCCCGCAGCACGGCGGTGCAGGTGATGACCGGTGTGAAGGCAATCTCGGCGACTGACATGCACAGCCTGTTTTTAAAAACCGATGGCACGGTGTGGGCGACGGGGTCGAACGGCAGCGGTCAGTTCGGCAATGGCACCGGCATGGATGTGACCAGCCCGGTGCAGATTTTTACGGGTGTAGCCGCCATTTCGGCAGGTTGGGGTTACAGCATGTTCCTGAAAACCGACGGCTCCGTCTGGGCAACCGGGGCGAACAGCTTCGGGCAGTTGGGTGCGGGCACGGAGCGGAACGAATTGACCGCAGTCCAAGTGCTCAGCGGGGTAGCCGCCATCAGCGCGGGAGGAAACCATAGCCTTTTTCTCAAAACCGATGGCACGGCCTGGGCGACAGGATCCAATCTAGGCGGGCAATTGGGAGATGGCACCAAATTCTCGCGAACCAGCCCGGTGCAGGTGCTGGCAGGAGTCGCCGCCATCTCGGCCGGGACGCAAAACAGTCTGTTCATCAAACGGGATGGCACGGTGTGGGCGACGGGGTCGAACTCCCAGACTCAGCTGGGAGATGGCACCACCGTCGAGCGCACCACGCCGGGCCAGATCATTTTCGGGACGCGG
>JALOTR010000601.1 GCA_025457805.1 Akkermansiaceae bacterium
TTTTCCGGCGGCGAGACCGTCGCTGGCAACAATCCCTACGTCCGGGCGGAGCTGGATGCCTGGATCGCCGCTCCAGCCACATTGACCAACTGGTATGGCCGGGCACGCGTCGATCTCGCATGGTATCAATCGGGCACGACGCCTCTCAGCCGCCCGGATTACACGGTGTTTGATCGGAATATCCAAGGTCCGCGTGCATGGTATGGTCGCTGGAACTACTCGGCCACGCTCCGCAATATCAACCTCACCGAGTCCGGCCATGCCACTCTCGTCGGCGCACAAGTCGCGGATCCGGATCCGGATTTCCGCGTCAATGCCTCGCTGATGGGAATCTATCCGAGGCTTCGGGTAACCCCTGCCTCTCCCCGCAATGCGGATGGCACACTCAATGAAGCCGGGCAGGCATGGCTTACTTCCGGACTCACTGGCGACTCCACGGTAGGCCGGGATTTCAGCGCGCTCGCAGCCTCGTATGGGTTGCATCAGGATGCCAGCTCAGTGAAGGGAGTCGCCCATGATTGGACGGGCCGCCAGGTTTGGTTGAACCTTCCGGATCGGATCATCGGTCTTCTCGACGTGAGTCCCAATGCGGATCTGGCCGCCTACGAAGTCGAAGGGGTGATTCGTCTCGGATTCGGCGGCACTTCGTTCAGCACTCCCAAGACACTCATCTCCACCGGCACGGACGAGTGGAGTTATGGGGACCTGCGGGTGAAACTTCACTCACACAACTATGTCGAAGTTTCTCCAGAGATATATGCGTTCCGTGTGGCAAATGCCCCCTATACGGAAATCACCCTGCGTGACCTGGTGGATGGAGAAAGCAACACCACGCCCGTGATTCACACGGCTGGCACCCGCCGCAAGTTCATTGCCGAGATCCGACCCGCAACGACCAGCGGCGAAGTCAATGTCACCGAAGTCGCCGAGCCGGATGGACTGATCGGGCTCGATGTTGTGAATCCCGCTACCGGCAGGAAATACCGCGTGGTTTACAACCCCGGCACCATGCTCGTGAACCATGTTCCTGCTCTGGGCTGGACGGGCCCCATCCGCGTGCACCGCAGTGGCGCGCGCCATCGTCCGGATTGGGTGCCGGACCCGAGCGGTCCTTTGGTTTCCACTTATCTAACAAATGGCCAGTCATTCGCCATTGAGCCGAAGGCCCACCTTGTGTTCGAACAAAGCATCGCCATCATCAAGACGGACAACACGCTTCCACTCGATCAATCATCGAGCTGGACGACCAGTCCGCTCATCGATGGCAGCATTGCGACGTGGAATGCCACCGTGAGCGCCGCCAATTCCACCACTCTTGGAAACGGCAAGAACCTGGCAGGTATCATCGTCGCGGATCCCGGCGGAAATGTTACCATCAGTCCCGGCACCAGCGGGCTCCTGGCACTTGGCAGCGCCGGAATCGATGCCGCTACTTCCATCCGCACGCTTTCCCTAACAAGTCCGGTCCGGCTGGATGCCCCGCAGTCCTGGACGACCGGACTCTCCGGGCTGGCGGCTTCCAACCAGATTGCCGTCACAGGCGTCATTTCCGGAACCGGGTCGCTTGCCATCCTCGCACCGAATGGTCGTGGGGTATCACTCAGTGGCGCGAACACCTTCAGTGGAGGTTTGTCGCTGGGCAGCGGAGCCATCGTGGATTATTCCGCCGCGACTCCTTTTGCAGCTGCCGAGGGAATTCTAACAAGCAGCGCTTTGGGCACCGGCCCGCTCACGATCCATGGCGGGACCCTGATTGCAGGCAGTCGATCCTTCTTCAATCCATCGGTCTCCGTGCTGGGCGACTTTACGTGGTCCACCACATCCACCCGCACCGATGCCAGCGCTGCATTCGACCTCGGCGGCGGGCAAAGAACCATCACCCTGACCCGCCCCGTCACCGCGCCGAATGTTGTGATTTCCGGCGGAAACAATTCGATCCGCTTCATTCCCGTGGCAGGTGGCATCGCGGCGAATTCATTTTCCAATGGAAGCCTGCGACTTGCCGCCGGAGCGGCAGCCCCGGATCATGTGGTCGCCACCTTTGGAAGCAGCAACCGCTTTATCGATAACTCCGCGTTGATCGTCGGACCGCGGGTCTATGTATCACCTTCCTTTTCGAGCGCTCCCTTCGGAACCAGCGCGATCAACCGCCCGGCCGTGACCTTGGAGGCAGGTGGCTTGCTGTCCCTCTCGGATGGTGGATCGGGTAGGGGACATGCCATCTTCTCGCTCGCCGGAGCTGGCACCGTGCTCAACAACACAAGCGGCACGGTGGCTCGCACCGATGTTTTGACGATTGATGGCGGCACCAAAACCAGCAGCTCGGATTTCTCCGGCAGCATCGTCGATACGCGACTTTCCCTTTTTCCAACTGCCAATCCGAACCTCAAGACCGCCCTCGTCAAAGCGGGAGCCACCACCCAGATCCTTTCCGGGGCGAGTTCCTACACCGGTCCCACCACGGTAAATGGCGGCGTGCTCAAGGTCAGTGGCAGTCTCTCTGGAACCAGTGCGCTGACGATCGCCACAGGCGCGAGATTTGAAAACATCGGCAATCTCGTCGTCGCCGGAAACATCACCAATGACGGCACCATGCTCATCACGGATGATGCTGTTCTGACATTGAGCGGCACCTTCACCAACAATGGCGTGCTCGACATCCGCGGTTGGTCCGGGACCCTGCCAGCAGGGCTCGTCAACAATGGCACTATCCTCTCCGATCCTCCTTACGTGCCGGATCCGGGTATCTTCAACGATTGGCAGGAACTCGTCTGGCCGGGTGTCACCGATCCCGCGATCATCGGCCCCGAGGCGGATCCGGATTCGGATGGCAGAAGCAATCTGTTAGAATGGGCGTTGCATCTGGATCCGAAACTTCCGGATTCGTTCATTCCGGAGTTATCACTCCATGCTGGCGTCCTTGAAATCGTCTATGATCGCCGCAAGATCGCACCCGGCGAGGCGAATTTCGAGGTGGTGTGGTCGGACCATCTG
>JALOTR010000602.1 GCA_025457805.1 Akkermansiaceae bacterium
CAACTCCGCCCGGGCCGTGCAAACGACCCGGGCGGACTTTTTTGGTAAAAACTGAAATTCTGAGATGCTGAAAAGCTGAAAATGGGGTTCAGCCTTCCCGTCTCTTCATCTATTCATCTATTCATCTATTCATCTCTTCATCTCTTCTCTTCATCTCAGCTTTTCAGCTTCTCAGTTTCTCAGCATCTACCCCACCATGTCCTTCTCCCTCATCATTGGCCTCGGCAATCCCGGACGGCAGTATGAAGACACGCGTCACAACGTGGGCTTCATGCTGCTCGATCGTTTGGCGGCCACGGCCGGGGTGGCCTTCCAATCGTCGCCCAAGTTCCAATGCCACCTCGCCAAGCTGCCGGATGGGGGCACTTTGCTGCTCAAGCCGCAGACTTTCATGAACCTGAGCGGCCGGGCGATCCGGCAGGTGATGGCGTTTCACAAATGGCTGCCGGAACAGATTCTGGTGGTTTACGACGATGCCGCCTTGCCGCTGGGCACCCTCCGTTTCCGCGAAAAAGGCTCCGCTGGTGGCCACAATGGCATCAAATCCACCATCGAACATCTCGGCTCGGATGCCTTCCCGCGGCTGAAAATCGGCATCGGCAGCAGCCAGCCGGGCAACATGGTGGGCCACGTGTTGGGAAAATTTTCGCCTGACGAGCGTCCACAGCTTGAAAACACGCTTGCCACGGCTCTGGATGCCGTGCAGCTTGCGCGTTCCCAAGGCATCGCCGTCGCGGCGAATCGCTACCACCAACGCATCCAATCCACTCCCACTCACACCGATGAGCCGCAAATACCAGGGCCTGATCGTCCTTAATACCAAATCCCTCGATGGCACTGTTGACGAACTTGTCACCGCCGTTTCCAAAGAGCTCGAAGCCGAAGGCGCCAAGCTTGAAAAGATCACCCAACTCGGCCGCCGCCAGTTTGCCTACAACGCCCGCCACCTTGAGGCCGGCCACTACGTGAACTACACCTTCCAAGGCGCTGCCGACATCGTTGCCAAGATCCAGAGCCGCCTGCGCCTCAACGGCCACGTGCACCTCCAGCATTTCCAACGTCTCGCCTGATTTCGAAAATTGTTCGAGAGAACAGTCTTTGAGCTTGCGTTAGAAGCCCGTTTCCACCAAATCCAATACTGCTATGGCCAATCTCAACAAAGTCATGCTCATCGGGAACCTCACCAGGGATCCTGAATTGCGGTTCACCCCCAGCGGCAAGGCCGTTGCCGAACTCGGACTGGCGATCAACCGGATCTGGTACAACGAGCAAAACCAAAAGCAGGAGGAAACCACCTTCGTGGACGTCACCCTGTGGGCCCGCCAGGCTGAAATTGCCCAGCAGTATCTCACCAAGGGCAGCCCGGTTTACATCGAAGGCCGCCTCAATCTGGATACCTGGGACGACAAGGCCACCGGCCAAAAACGCAGCAAGCTCAAGGTCGTGGGCGAAGGACTCCAACTCCTCGGCACCAAAGGTGGCGGCGGTGGCGGAGCTCCCCAAGGCGGTGGAAATTATTCCGAACGCCCCCAGCAATCCTCACGCCCAGCCCAGCAGCGCCCCGCCCAAGGCGCATCCGCAGCTCCGGCCGAGGACTTCCAGGAAGAAGACGATATTCCGTTCTGATTTCCCGAAATCATCCAATTTCCATCCAAAGCGGCCCTGCACCAGCAGCGCCGCTTTTTTCATCCCCCCCCGGGAGCGCTGAGCCCCAGCTCGGCGCGGCTCGATTTCGGATTTCAGATTTCAGAACGGTAGCGCGGTTTTGACACAAACCGCACGCGAATGGGTAGCGCGGTTTCGATGAAACCGCACGCGAATGTGGGGTGGAAGGAGGGTCCAAGGTGAGCCGTTCCGTCCCCTCTTGGGCGTCATCTTCCGCACCTCATTCGCATGCGGGCTGAGCCAGCCCGCGCTACCGGCTCATCTTCCTCCGGTTTGCCTTGGCGATGGACATCCTCCGGGTTTAGAAGTTTCCCCCAAACGTGATCGAAGTCCGATATCATCGCGGCCTTTACCTGCCGGAGCCCGATCTGTGGCTCGACCCGCGGGACGCGAAGCCCTGCGCCTTCGTTTCCCATGCCCATGCGGATCACTTCGCACGCCATGAGTCCGCGCTTTGCTCGGAGGTGACGGCCATCCTTTTGAAGGACCGTTTCCGCGTGGCAATCAGCCGACTGGACGCAGTCGCCTTCCATGTCCCGGTCATCCGCAATGGCTTCCGGCTGCGGCTCCTGCCTGCCGGGCACATTGCCGGGTCTGCCATGTTGCACGTCACCCGCCTCGCCGACAACGCATCTTTGCTTTACACCGGCGATTTTAAAACCCGCCGCAGCCGCACGGCGGAATCGGTGAATTTCCTCACGGCAGACACCCTCATCCTCGAAACTACTTTCGGCCTTCCGGGCTACGAATTCCCGAATCCGATGGAAGTGGAAGCGGAAGTCCTGCGCTTCGTGGGCGATGCCTTCGCCGATGGCGCGACGCCTGTTTTGCTCGCTTATTCGCTCGGCAAGGCACAGGAGGCTTTGGCCTTGTTGGAGGAAAACAGTATCCCGGTCCTGCTGCATCCCGCCGTGGCCGCCATGACCACTTCCTGCCGATCCGCCGGGGTTCCCGGATTGCCCGAGCCCGTGGAATTCGATGGCCACGCGCCGCCCGGCCACGCGATCATTGCCCCGCCGAATTCGGTGAAGACCGCACTTTTCAAAGGCCTCAAATCCAAGCGCACCGCCATGTTGAGCGGTTGGGCGCTGCAACCGGGGGCAAAATTCCGCTACCGCGTGGATGCGATGATTCCCTTTTCCGATCACGCCGACCATCCGGGCCTGATGGAGTGCATCCAGCGCGTGCGGCCAAAGCGCGTGCTCACCGTGCATGGCTTCGAGCGCGAATTCGCAGCCGAGTTGCGGGCCAAAAACATTGATGCCTGGTCCGCCGCCGGTGGCGACCAAATGGAGTTGCCGATCCAGCGCAGCAATCCCCGCCAT
>JALOTR010000603.1 GCA_025457805.1 Akkermansiaceae bacterium
TCCTGATCATCGCGGTCCTCGCCGTGCTCTCCTTCAGCATCGCCACCCGGGTCAGGGATCAGGCGGTCACTTCCGCGGACATCAACAAGTTCAGGCAGGTGGCGGCGGCCTTGGCATCGATTTCGCAGGATAACAACGGGATCATTCCGCATGGCAATCTTGCCAGGGATTCATCCGGAAACTTCGTCTATCCCGGAGCCGTGATTCCAGGGACCGACGCCGGTCAAGGCGACCGATACAATTTCCATGAAATGATCGACCGCTATTTTCCTCCTCTTTCCACCTTCAATCCGGGAAGCATCTACAACTATCAGACGCGGCAGGACAGCCAGAGCATTTTCACCAGCAAGGCTGCGCGCCCATGGGCTGGATTCAATCCCGGGAGCAGCTTCAAGCTCTCAGGCCCGCTTTGGTTTTCATTCAATCGCAACCTGCCCAACCCGAAGTGGGTCGGAAATCCCATGAAAGTCGTTCCGGATGCTTCCAAGATTGTCATCTGTGCCGAGACCAACCACCTCGGAGGAGATATGCAACCACAGGGGAGAGCCACCTTTGCCAACAACGTGCAAACCCGCTATCGGGTGAGCCGTGCCGGTAAGACCGCCCTCTATCTCTTTTTGGATGGCCATGTGGAGCAGCTCGCGGGAGATCGCGGCGAAGCATACTATGCCGCCAATCCGGATGAAACCAACATCTGGAAGTGGTGGTGAGATTCCGCGTCGGCGCAGTCGATCGGCATCCGAATGGATGAGTGCTTCGACCTTGGAGTTTTTCCTGAGTTCGATCACCATCCGCAGACGGAGCGTTTCATCCTGAACCACCCAAGCACCGTATTCTCATGATGCCAGGTCTATTACGATTCCCACGATTGTTGGCGGCGACCGCTGCAGTGATTTCCCTTGTGCCCGCCCTTCAGGCTGCCGGTGTCGGCCAATCGTCACTCACTGCCGTTCACGACACTTACATCCAGCGGGGAACAACCACCAACTTCGGCGCAGCCACCACATTTCTGGTCAAACGCGACGGAGCGGATTTCTCGGGTGGCAGCGACCGCATGGGTTATCTGCGCTTCGATGTCGATGCCCCGCTGGCTGCGGTGGATGGGGCAAGCCTTTGGCTCACATTCACCAGCCATCCCGGCGATGGCAGCACGCCCTTCACGTTCCAGGTCTTCGGGTTGCCGGATGGACATCCCAACGAATCGTTCGATGAATCCACCCTCAACTTCTCCAACGCCACCAATGCCAGCACCACCTTGCCGGGCAGTTTGAATCCGGCCGGGCTGACATCTCTCGGAACCTTCACTCCTTCGCTGGCATCCGGCAGCACGACCATCGAATTCACCGGCAGCGCGCTTCGGGATTTCATCGCGGCGAATGCGAACACTCATCTCAGTTTCATCATTTATCGGCAGACTCCCAACGTCGCACTCCCGAGCTTTTTTGCTTCCAGTGAAAACTCCAATCTCGGCTTCAGGCCGACGCTGGTGATCCGCAAACCCAACGACGCCTACACCGTGGCTGCGACCACTGCCAGCAGCAGCCTCGCAAGTTTCCCCGCCGCCAATGCCACGGACAACAGTTATGTCAGCCGCTGGTCTGCCGTGGCGGATAACAGCAGTACGAAATCGTCCATTACCTTGGATCTTGGATCCGCGCAGACGGTCAATCAACTCAGCTTCATCGTTCATCAGCACGGCCGCACCTTTCGCTTCGAGAGTTCTTCCAACAATTCCACCTGGAGCACCGTCACGCCGGAATTCCGCAGCGGAGTGGGTGCGGATCTCAATACCTTGCAGGAAGAAACCAATATCTACTTCCAGCCACGGACCGCCCGCTACTTCCGCCTCACCTCGCAAAGCTCGATTTCGGGACGGAGTCTTTCGATTTGGGAGATGCAGTTGTTCAACGATCCCACCGCATCCACCATTCTGGCCCGCATCGGGGCGCTCGCGGCGTCTGTGGGAGCCCTGCCTGTTGCGACTGCGGAAGATCGGATCAAGCGTGCCGTGCTCGATATTGCATTGGAGCGCGCTCAAGCCTCCATTCATCGCAAGAACTTCGCCCACGCCGGACTGTTGATGGATGATGTGGATGAAAAACTGCCGATTGCCGCCACGACGATGGCCGCTGCCGTGAGTGGACTGCCCAATATCCGCGTTCTCCGGCCCTTGCGGGAAACCACCACCGCCACCAATCCATATCTCAAGCGCGTCACGGATGGCGTGAATGCCTTTCTTCTCACTACCGATCCGGCATGGGAGAAGAATACTCCGCAGGTCAACGTCCTGGAAGACTTCAATCTGGCCCGGACCAGCGGCCAGCAGATGGATGCCTTGTTCTGGGCCTTTGCCCATCCGGACAGCCCGCTCAAAAACCATGATGAAGTGCTGCGCCGCCTGCTGCGCAGGAGTTATGCCTATCTGGATGCCATCAATGTTCACGGCCCGCTGATTCCTGCCGGTCAGCTTGCGAGTTTTTACGATGACTTCGCCATCGCTCCCGCCTCCAGCGTGTTCCGTGAATTCCCCTCGCTCTACCCCGGACTCGTTCCCACAAACTCGGCGGCGGAATGGGACAGTGCCATGGAAATGGCGGCGGAGAATCTTTGGGCCGCGTATCAGAATCGCATTGCCTCATGGGTCAATACCGATGTCGCCATCGCCTGTGAACTCTTCAACTTCGGCACCTGGACCAACCGGCCCGAGCTGTTGGCAAAGGCGCAGTATTTCATCGATTCCGTCCTGACCATGAACCGCATGTTCGAGGATGGTGCGGTGGGATACATCGGCACCCAGAACGAAACCCTCAACTATCAGGCGACGGTTTCGGAATATGTCTCGCGCTATTTCGAAACCACCGGGAACGCCAATGCCGCGCTCATCCTCCAGAAGATGCAGTGGTATGGTGCCATCAACGGGCGCATCGGCGATTGGTGGACCTGTCCTTCCTGGAAACAGGCATGGAACGACATCCGCAGTA
>JALOTR010000604.1 GCA_025457805.1 Akkermansiaceae bacterium
GGTGGTGGAAGGGCTCTTGCCTGTGAGAGAGGCGATGAAGTCCATGAACAACTCCGGCAGTTCCTGATAGTGGATGGGGTTGTAAACGGCGAGCGCACGGATCCCTGCTTTTTCGTCTGGTGGATTGTTGCGGCGGCCGGCGAGCACGGAATTGACGGGCATCGGCACCTCTGCGTCCAATGGAATGCGGCGCAGCAAGCGCTTGCCGAGAATCCCGAGATAGACCGAACGCGGGTCTTCCAAATCCGGCCGATTCTGAAGATAACGCGGGTTTTTCGTCGGCTTGCCATCCACAATGCGCGGCTGGTTCGAGCTGATGACATAATCCGGTTTTCCCGCATGCACGAACTTGCCGAGCATTTCCCGCATCGGCGCGGTGAATTGCTCGAAGCGGATGGAGTCGGTCACCATCGCTTTCGCTCCATGGCGCGTGATGGGCTCGTAGTTGGAGAAAAACAATCCGCTCTGGCTGAAGTCGCTTTCCGTCTTCTTGTCATAACCGCGCATGATTGCATCGTCGGGACGTTGGAACAGCCGGTATTCGCAATTCTTGATGAACTTCACTGAAGGATTCGTCACGCCGGGATGCAGTCCCTCCACCTGCGAACGCGGCACGACCATGGAAGCACTGATATCATCTTCCGTCTGGATCTTTTTGGCCGGGGCGAAGTCCTTGCGCACGCTGAAGGTGCGCCAGGTGCCTTCCTCGGTGAAGCCCACCCGCAGATACTGCGCCATCAGGCGCTGCCTGCGGTAGATGAGCTGACGTCCGGGTTGGCCGTTGATGAGGTCCACGCTGAAACGGTCACGCCAGTCATCGCCCCAATCGTCTTTATAGAATCGCTTGATGAGCAGCACCAAATCCCGCACCGAAGTGCTGATGGTGGATACCCATTCATTGTAAGCCGTTGTGTAGGTCGGGCTGGGCGAAAGCAGGCGGATGACCGAGCCCAGCGAACGCCGCGAACTCAGCAAACGGCGGCTGGGTTTCTCCGGATCTGGCGGGCCTTCGTAACGATCCGAGAAATCGCGGTTGATGATTTCCCATGCGGCATCGAGGTCCTGCTTGAGGTTGCTCACCAGCAGCGAGGCGGTGATCATGGCGTCGGAAATGGACTTGGAAATCTCGGATTTTCCGCCGCCGGAAACCGTGCAAGGCTTGTGGCAATAGGTGCCTTCCGCCGTGGTTCCGATCAAGCGCCAGCGCATGCCAGCGGAGGGTTTTACCATTTCCACCTTGTATCCGGATGGCAGGACATAAGTGATGCCGGGCTGGAGTGGAATCTGTTGCGGGCCCTCCGCATTTTCCCAGGAAACTGTCTGGCTGTGGAGATCGATCTTCACATCCTCGGGGACATAATAGATATCACGAAATCTTTTATCAATTCCATAACCCTCGGCCTGGAGATCGAACAATTTTGCATATCTCGAAATCAGGCCGCCGAAGCGGTGATCCACCGTCCGGGAAAAGTCACTCAGCGAGAAATCCTCACCCAGATCGAAGCTTGGGAATGCGATCGCACCGCCGGCATGTTCCTCCTCCGCATTGCCGAAAAGGTTGGTGGCATAACTGATCTGGGTTTTCACCTCCTTCTTGCAGTAACCATAATAGTTGTCCGCGATTACCGTGACGATCACGCCGCGCTTGTCACGGCAGGTGATCTTGAATGCGCCGCCGTCGTTGTAGAGTTCCGTCTCCTTGTTCCAGCACATGCCATCCCGCTTCTGGCGCTCGGTGGCCTCGGAAATGTGGGGAAGCCCCAGCTCTTTTTTGGTGAGGGTGGTGAGATGCGGCGCGAGGATGACACAACCGCTGTGACCGGACCAATGATCGGAGTCGAGGCGCGCATCGTTGTCCGGCAGATAGGGATCGCCCGCATTGCCGAAGATGCTTTCCACAAAGTCGAGATTGCTGACGAGATTCCCCGGCGCGAAGAAGCGGACTTCCATCGATTTCTCCAAGGAAACTCCCGGCACTTCCGGTGCGATGACCGGGCGCAGCAGCAGGGAAACAAACACCTTCGCCGGGGTGGGGGAATTGCCAGTGAAGGGCAGCGTCATCAGGTCTTCCGGCGGATGGAGTGCATGCTTGAGCAGATGGGCGAAGGTCAGTTTCGGCACGGCCTTCTTGTCCGCAGGCACCGGCAATCCGCCTTCCGTCACATGAAACACGCCTTCCGTCGTGCGACGGTCGCTGGCGGGGTTGTGGCAGACTCCCTGATGGACGCGGTAGGAACTGAGAATGGAGGATTTGAATTCATCCTGATCCGGCGGCAGCGACAACATCCGCGCGATCCCATGCCGCTCTGCCACCAGCGCGCCTACCGGCACGAGGTGCTTCTGGTTATCGAAAACCTCTGCCACGATCTGCGGACCCAGATAATCCTGGAGAAACTGATCGATCGAGGCATCCACCGGGCAAAGGTAATCCGAGAGCAAACGCGTCTTTTCCTGGAAATTGGCAATCAGCGAGCGCCCCAGTTCCAGAAACGGATAGTCCTCCTCATTCCCCACAATCGAATAGCCGCGGGCGGCGAGCTTGAGATTGACGAACTCGCGGAGGCGGTTCTCTTCATCGGGCGATGCAATGGCGGGACCTTGTGGGGTGAATCCGATCTGATCTTTGAGTTTGGGCATGATGGGGAAGCGCGCGGTTTGGCTGCCGGAAAGCTGAGCAAGGACCGCGCCAAGGGCGAGTGAAATGCGGAGCCGCAGCGTGGCAATTCCGCCTCAAGGCAAACTTACCTGAATGCGGATGAACCGGCGTCCGGCAGAGGACTTCAAAACCACATCCCGGGCCAGAAACGAGGTGGACGTGTTGGCTTCCACCTGCGCCGGTCCCCAGTTGTTAGGTGCATCGCCGCATTCCGCCGACCAGACAAGATCGGTCGCGGTGGGATTCTTGGTGGCGGAAATCGCGAGGTATCCATTGGATTCGGTTGTTAGAATCGTTGGCACGCCCGCAGCCTGCGGATCGAG
>JALOTR010000605.1 GCA_025457805.1 Akkermansiaceae bacterium
GTCAGGGCATCGCTGCTGTAGAATTCGGATCCGAATCCATTGAACTTCGCGCGATCCAATCGATAACTCGGGCCACCTGCGAAGTGATCCGCAAATCCATCCAGAAATCCGAAGAAATGATCGAAGCCATGATCCATCGGATGACCTGCAAGATGCCACTTGCCGATGAGTCCCGTCCGGTATCCGGCAGACTTGAGACGCTCTGGCAGGATGTCCATCGCAAGGAAGTCCTTTTGCGCCCGCGGCCACCATCTGCCGGTGAGCATGGAAGCGCGGGAAACCACACACATGCCGCAGTTATGGAAACGCGTGAGCCGCATGCCCTTTGCCGCGAGTTTATCGAGCGATGGCGTGGGGATTTCGCCGCCATAACAGGAGGGATCGCTGTAACCGAGATCATCGGCCAGAATGATGATCAAATTGGGCTTAGCCTTTTCCGCCGCACACAATGGCAGCAGAAGAAGAAACGAGCTGACCATCCAGGTTCCGAAGCTCCTCATGGTTTCACCGCCCTGCGGGGTTTCTGTTTGTGGCCCGGAGCGGGCACCGGGGCCTTGGGATCGTAATCCGGATTCGGCTGTGGCACCAACGCCTTGGTGTGGCGGAGAAACGATTCGATCTTCGCATCCAGTTCGGCCACCTTGGCAGGTTGGTCGGAGGCAAGATTGTGGGACTCACCGATATCATTTCCGAGATGATACAACTGATAGGCATGCGCGCCATTGTTTCCACCATGGAAGATCCGGATGAGCTTCCAATCCTTGGTGGTCAAACTCACCGAAGGTGGCAAATGATCCGGCACGATCGGCGGACTGTGTGGGAAAAAGGAAAACAACTCCTTGCGGTCCACCTCGCCACCTTGGAAGGCGGAGGAAAGGTCCACTCCATCAAAAATCCGGCCGGGTTGCGGCTTGAGTTGGAGAAGGCTGAGAAAGGTCGGATAGAAATCGGTGGTTTCAATCAATACATCACTCTTGCTTCCTGCCTTGGTAACACCGGGCCACGATACCACGCAGGGCACGCGGATCCCGCCTTCGAACAAGGTCGCCTTGCCTCCACGCAACGGACGATTGCTGGTGGGTGGCACTCCATCCACTTTGTCATACATGTTGCCGCCGTTGTCAGAGATGAAAATGATTGCCGTGCGATCTGCGATGCCGAGCCTGTCAATGGTATCCAGCAGCGTTCCCACGGCATCATCCATGCTTTCGACCATCGCGGCATAGGTCGGACTCCGCTGCGCATCCTTGGGATCGATCTTGCCGCGATAATGCTCGATGCGTTTCTTCTTTGCATCGAAGGGAGCATGCACGCTGAACATCCAGTAGTTGAGATAGAAGGGACGATCCTTGTTCTTTTCCATGAAGGCAGATGCCTCGTGAGCCATGCGGTCCTCGATGTGCTGGCCGGGCACGGATGGATCGGCATCGAAGTCAGGAAATTTCCACGGAGCCACGAAGCTGCCCGCAGGTCCCGGGCCGGCCCAGTGAGGCACGTCCACGTCGAAGCCCTGATCCAGCGGCGAGTAGGGAGGAGGCCCGAGATGCCACTTGCCGAAATGGCCGGTGGCATAACCCTCGTCCTTGAGCGCCTCCGCAAGTGTGAAGTAGGTGGTATCGAGGCGGGTGATGCTTTCACACATGAGCGCCTTGCTGTGAGGCGGTGCCTTGGCCTGGAGCGAGGGCTTGAGTTTTACTTTTTCCATGTGGCAATCCGGAGCAGTGAGACCGATTCTTGCCGGGTTCTGGCCTGTTAGAATACTGGCCCGGGTCGGCGAACAGAGCGGGCTTGCCGAATAGGCACGTGAAAACACCACACCCCGTTTGGCGAGGCGTTCCAGATTCGGCGTGTGATAGAACTTCGTCTTTCCATTGAAGCTCACATCACTCCAACCCAAATCATCTGCGAGGATGAAGATGATATTGGGTCTCTCTGAGGGTGAAGCGTTGGCAGTCTGAAAGGAGATGATGGCTGCAAATGCAGGCAGCATTCGGTGAAGGAGTCCGGAAGGCAATTTCATGGGTATTTGAACGGGATATCCATACGGAACATCTTGCTGGAATGGAACACCGCTTTCAAAAGTCACCCTTTCGGATGATCGGTGAAATCACAATTTCCCAGCCGCCCGCGTTGCATTGAGGATCGCGGCGTTCACCCGCCGGACATCGTCGGCATGCGGCCCGGATTTGCTCCCGCGTTTCCACGTAAAGTCCGCCAGCACCTTTTCCAACTCCTCCAGCGCGGCTTTCAATCCCGCATCCGAATTCTTCGCGGCGAGGGAGCGGAGGAGGCGGATTTTCTCGAACGACTCGATGCCATCGCGCAAGCGTTCGAAACGGATGGAGGAGCGATCGCCGGGATAGACGAGAAAACAATCGCCTGAAGGCCACGTCGTGAAGTCGGTGGAAACCAGCGGGTTTTCCACCCATGAATGATAGGCCCAGCGGAGGAATCCATCAAATCCCTGCGCACTCGCAAAAAGCGGCAGCCATTCGGATTCCGCGGGGGGCGAGAAGGTAAAGGTGTTGGGAACCGGCGGGCTGGTGCAGACATAGAATGTGGTTTTGCGTCCCAAGGCACGGCGTTCGTCGAGCAAGGTGCGGCTGAATTCGCCCGAATGCTGGATGATCGGAGAGATATCATCCAGCTCGCGAGTCAATGCACTGGGATGATTGATGGCAGAGGCCACCCGCAACTCGGGTGCATGTTTGGCAAGCGTCGCAAGAGCGCCGCGCATCAGGTGGTCCGGCCGTTCGTCCACGCCGATCCGCATGCGCTCCAGCCAGCCTTTTTCCCGAAGATGCCGGGTGAAGTCCTTGAGAAACATTCCCCAATGCTCGTCATAGGCCGGAGTGCCGGGTGAGAGTTTCACATCCACCATCGCTTGTTTCGCTTCATCATAGTAGGGAAAGGTCAGCGACCATGGGATCATGGAATAGCCATGGATTCGGGCATTCCCGAGACCGCATTCCGCGATCGAATACAGTATAATCATAACTCCATGTGCCATCCGCCTTCTTGCGCCACCGGATCATGCCGGGAAAACGATCATAGGTTTGCCCTCCCCACGCTTCGTCGATGAGGGTGGTGGTGATGGTTTTCTGCCCTGCATCCGCGAGGCGAAGCATGGAGGGCTTGAGCAGCGCGAGATGCTCGTCCGACCATTCAGGCACATCG
>JALOTR010000606.1 GCA_025457805.1 Akkermansiaceae bacterium
ACGAGCAAGGTCATGTCACCTTCGAGTATCGGTGTGCCACCATCGATTTGCAGCCAGCGTTCCTCCACCTTTGCCCACTCGCCTCCAATGTGGCCGGGATCGATGGCGATGTGGATGCCATCGAGAGGCTTGCCTGCGGGAGCAGGTGGCAGTTCGGAGGTCATGCGCCAATGGCGTGGTGTGGTTTCCGCAAGGCCTTCCGGTGCGAAGCGGAGGTGAAAAACTTCGGATTCGCGATCATTGCCGGTGCGGATGCGTGCCTCGCGATCATCGATCTCGATGAAATTCCGCCAGGCGCCGCCTGTGACAAAAACGGTGGTCAGCAGGCGCTCGAAGTCCGGGCGGGTAATGGTGTTCTGAAAGGCATTGAGCGATGACCAGTCCGGCATTTCCGCGAGCACGGACAGGGCAGGGGAGGGCGGTGCCGGGGTATTGGTCGCAGGTGGTGGTGTGGGTGGTGGGGATGAGTTTTTCTGCCGGAGCAAAAACATCACTCCCACGGCCACGGTGAGGGCGAGTAGGAGCGGGGCGGTGCGTTTGAAACGTGAACTCATGAGTCGTCAGCGGCAATATCCATGGATCGCGGAATGTTGCATGCGGAATCCTTGAAATATCACTCGCTGATTTCCTTGGGTGCCGCTGCGGGTTTGGCGGTGTTTTTCATGTCGGCTTCGGTCCAGTGGGCGCTTGCCAGTTTCCACCCATCATCTTCGCGCTGCCAGCGGAAGTGGACCTCATATTCGCCATCCGCAGGGCGATAGGCGGGAAGCTCGACCACGGCGTTGAGGGTGAAATTCACGTTGGCGGTTTTGTCATCGATGACCACGGAACGGAAGGAAATGAGATCGAACTCCGTGTGCTTGGCTTGCCCGCACAGCCATGAATAAGCGGACTCCATTTCAGAGCGCTCGAAAGTGCCATTGGCTTCACGGATGGAGCTGCTTTGCAATTCCACTTCGCTGGCAAGCAGGGCGTTGAGTGCATACCCACCCATCTGCCTGCTGGCGGTGCCGGTGCTGGCTTGGAGTGTGAGGGTTTCCAGCAAGGTTTTGGTTTTGCGTTTGATCACTTGCACAGGCGAGAACCACCAGAAGAGGAAGGCTCCCAGCAGGGCGAAGATGAATACAGGAAGTCCGATGCGTTTCATGGGTTGGATTTCGGGGTGTTGGGATCGTAGAAGATCCGGATGTCGGCCTTGTTGGTGCCGAGCAGTTGTTGGGCGCGTTTGAGCGCACCGCGAGTGGACAGGTTGGGGTTGCGTGGATTGGTGAGGAAAAGGTTGGTTTCGCCGGCGCGGCGATCGCAGCCCTCCTGCAAAGTGAGCAGCACTCCGGATTTTTTCAACACACGGTACACATCCCGGCTGGCTCCTGAGATGATGAGGTGCAGGCCTTTTTCCCGCATGAAGCGGATGAGGTCCTCGAGCGCCATCACGCTCGTGGCATCCAAATGGCGGGCGTTCTTGAGTCGGAGGATGATCACTTGGATCGCGGGATCGGAAACGGTGCGTTGGATTTGAGTGCGGAACAACTCCGCTGCGCCGAAGAACAAGTCGCCCTCGACGTGGACGATCGAGATGGAAGGAATCGGGCGTTTGCGTTTTTCGCCCATTTCGCGCAATTCGCCGGCATCGCTGAATTCATATTCCACCAGATGAGGGCGGCTTGCCTTGCGCAGGAACAGGCTGATGGAAACCGCCACGCCGATGAAGATGGCAACGTGAAGGGGGGATAGCAGCGTCGCGAAAAATGTCACAATCAGGACGGCGGCATCATCCGAAGTGGAGCGCAGGCAGATGCGGATGTTGCGGAGGTTGAAGAGCGACAGCGAAAGCGCGATGACCAAGGCGGCGAGTGCGGCCTTGGGGACGAAGTCGATGAGCGGTAAGCCCCAAGCGGCGGAGAGGGCGATGAGAACGGCAAAACACAAACTCAGCACGCCGGAAAACAAGGATGCAAAGCGGGTGCGTGCACCGGACTCGAAGTTGAGGGTGGAACGCGTGAGCGAACCGGAGGCCGGCATGCCGCCGCCAAAGGCGCTGGCGATATTGGCCATGCCCACGGAAAACATGTCCTGGTTCACATCGGCATGATCGCCCGAGCGAGAGGCGAGCGCTTTGGCCATCAGGGTGTTTTCCAAGGTGGCGAGAAATGCAATCGCGAATGCCACGCCGAGAAGGGCGGAGATATCATTGAAGATATCACTTCGCAGGAGATGCGGCAGGCGCGGCACAAGCTCCTGGATGCTGAATGTCGTGAACGTGGACGCATCCGAGAACGGCGGAATGTGAAACCGGATGAGGCTGCCAAACACGGCGGACGCCACCAACAGGGCGATGGCAAATACCGGCCACGCGGGTTTCCATTTCATCAGTCCATAGTAAATCGCCAGCGTGCCTGCGCCGATGAGGATGGAAACCCAGTCGATGCGATGAAGTGATTTTGCAATCTCGATGACGAGTCCGACGAAGGACGATGACGAATCCGGATCGATGCGGTTGGCGATTCCTAACAGATGGGTGGATTGATTGGCGAGGATGAGCACGGCCGCGCCGGAGATATATCCCACCAGCACGCTGCGCGAAACGAACTGCATGAGGTCCGCCACGCGGAGCAGCGCGCCCACCGTGGCAATGATGCCCACCATCAGGACCAGCAGCGGGATCAATTCGTGCCAGCGTCCTGCGAGTCCGGGGTTCACCGAGAAGAAGCTGAAGAGCATGAAGGCCGTGGCATTGGTGGGCCCCATGATCGTATGGCGCGAGGCGGAGAACAAAGGGGCCACCAGCGCGGCGATGGCGGTGCAGAGCACTCCATACACCACGGGCAGACCGGCGATGGCGGCAAATGCGATGGCTTGCGAAACAGCGAGCAGCGTGACATTTGCGGCTGCCCTGGAATCCGCCTTCAGCTTGAGAAAATCATAACGCAGCAGGTCGCCCACGAAGGGAAACAGGCTCACATGCTCCGTG
>JALOTR010000026.1 GCA_025457805.1 Akkermansiaceae bacterium
TTCAAAAACGCGCTCATCATCGGCGCGGAGAAACTTTCTTCAGTCACCAATTGGGACGATCGCACGACTTGTGTGCTCTTCGGCGATGGAGCTGGCGCGGCTGTCTTGCGGCTGGCGGAGCCCGGCGAAGGATCCATCGTGGCGACCGAGATGGGAACGGATGGAAACCTCACTCATTTGCTTGAAATCAAGGGCGGCGGTTCCGCGTGCCCGATCACCGCGCAAAATGTGGACGAGCATCTCCACACGCTCACCATGCAAGGCAAGGAAGTCTTCAAATTCGCTGTGAACCGCATGAAGGAAGCGGCGGAAAAAGTCATCGAACGTGCCGGCTGGCAGGCCGAGGACATCGCCTGTGTCATCCCGCATCAGGCCAATCTCCGGATCATCGATGCCATTGCGGATCGCCTCGCCGTTCCCAACGAGCGGGTCTTCGTCAATCTCGACAAATACGGCAATACTTCCGCTGCTGCTGTGGCAATTGCCTTGGATGAAGCCAACCGCACGGGAGCCTTAAAGCGCGGTGATTGCATTGTGCTGGTTGTATTTGGTGCCGGCCTTACCTGGGCTGCTGCGGCGATCCGGTGGTAGGGAGCTTGGAGCTTGGAGATTTCAGATTTCAGATTTCAGATTTCAGATTTCAGATTTCAGATTTCAGATTTACCTAACAGATAGATATCATTCCGGAGTTAAGGGTTCTTCTCCGGCGGTGGGGGCTTCGAGTTGGGTGGCTTGTTGTTTGAGGGGGCCTTCGGGGAGGGAGGCGCGCCAGGTTTCGAAGGCTTTGGAATCGGCGGCGAGGAAGTTGTGGAGAATATGGGAGACGGCTTCCGGGTCGAGATTGGCGTTGGTCTGGCTGCCAGCCCATTTCGCGGCACCGGCAGGATCCGAGCTGCCCCATTCGGCGGCGAGACGGTTGAGGGCGGAATCGCGTTCCTCGCCGGGGTTGAGTTTGGCGATCCATTCGAGCCCGGATTCGGGTGATTGGCCGGCGAAAATGGCGGCGAGTTCCTGGATGGACGCTGCGCGTTGATCGCCGGATTTCACGTTTTCCAACAACCATTGCGAACTGGCGGCGAGGTCCATGACGGCCCAGTTGGCAAGCGTGTTGGCGAATTGCGCGGGATCGTTTTGGGTCTTGCTGGAAGCGAGGCTGGCATTGACGGCTCCCACCGGATCGGTTTTTGCCCAACCGGCATACGCGGCGTAACGCAGCATGGCGGCGAGTTGGGGCGTGGATGCGTTCTTGCCGATGAAATCGATGGCTGCAGCCGGATCATTGGCGGCCCAAGCAAAGAACATGCTTTCCATGGCGGCATCGCGTTCGCGGCTGGCAGGCACGGCGGAGATCCAGGTGGCGGCTTCCAGTCCATTGCGCTCGGCCCAATCCTCGGCGATGAGGATGAGGGAATTGTTCAACTCGTGTCCTGTTAGATTCGCCGCCGCCCACTCTGCCGCGCCTTTGGGATCATTGGTGGCATAGCGGGAAAGCGCCTTGCGCATCACATCCTGAAGCCGCGCGGTGCGGGGTTGGGATTGCAACCATGCCATCGCCGCCTTGGGATCGGCATCGATCCAGCCTTCGAGATTCTGGATGGCCAGCTTGAAGCGCGCGAGGGGGTCCTTCTGGGCATCCAGCTCGCTGCGAAGTGTGGAAAAATCCGTGCGTGAGCGGGTGGGGGTTTTGCTGCCCGGTTTGGCATCTTGAGCCAGGGAAGGAAGCTTGTCCGTGGCTGCGGTAGCGGACGGATGGGCTTGTTTTTTGCCGAGCAGATAGCCCCCGGTCGCGGATGCCAAGGCGATCACGGCTGCGCCGAGGAACATGGAAAGTGGTTTCATGGAAATGCGGAGGCTGGACACAAAGATGCCGGATCCGGCGCGAACCGGGTCCGGCATTGGAATGGAATCATGGGATCAGAGCAGATTGCGGCGCTGGAACGTCAACGCATCACGCCACTGCCAGCCGGCGCGGGTGTATTCGTAGAGGTTGAGCTCCGGGAAACGATAGCGGTCGAGAAACACTGCGAATCCCGAGCGGCGTGGGTTGTTATAAAAACGGTTCGGTGCGATTCCGGGAACGCCGCAGGTCATCAGAACGATGCCGTTGTTTGCCCCGTAGAATGGCATGGCCCAGAACTCGAAACTGAGGGTGCCGGAACGGACATTCGAGTTATTGGACATCCAGCGCGAGCCGATGATGGCTTTATGATATTCGCCGGAGCCCAAATAAGTCCGGCGGCCGGTTTGGCGGAGTCCCGATGGATAATAGCCGATGGTGGTGGAGAGTTCGTAAAAGCCGGAGCCATCAATGGTGACATCCGCGGCCTTGCTTTCCGGGAGGGTGGTGACGATGGCGATGGCCGCGATGGCCGAGGCTGTGAGTTTCCTGACGATGGATTTCATAGGGATGGTAAGGATGGTTGGTGGTCCTTGTAGCGATTCGGACGAAGTGCGCACGAAGTTATTCGAAAAAGATAAGCGGATCTCAATAATCTGCAACCGGGCTTTTGGCGATATCATCTTCCTTTTCCTCAAACTCCGCGGCGAGTTTGGCGAGGGCGGAAGTGGCGTTTTCCCATGCGGCATCGGACCAGAGCAAAGGGCCGCGAAGTTTGCTGCGGCGGAAACGGTCGATGCGTGCGAGCGCTTCATCGATCATCCAGCGCGGAAGTTCATCAAGGGCGCGGGCGGCGGTTTCCGCGGTATCTGTCTGATGGCAAATCATGGCAAGATCGTTGCCTGCGGTGATGGCGAGTTTCACATCCTCGCCGCGGCCGTAGCGGTTGGCGATGGCTCCCATGTCGAGGTCGTCGGTGAGCACGAGATGGCGATCGAAGCCGAGTTGATCTCTCAGAAAACGCCGGATCATGCGCGGCGAGAGCGAGGCGGGGAGGTCCGGATCGATGTTGGGAAACTCGACGTGGGCGAGCATCACGGCATCGAGTTCCGGCATCAGCGCGGTGTAGGGGATGATGTCTTCTGCGAGCAGGTCCTCTAGGGTGGCGGGCGATGAAGGAAGATCGTGGTGGGGATCCGACATGGCACGGCCGCAAGCGGGGAAGTGCTTGGCGCAACTTGCGACGGAGCGTTTGCGCAGCCAACGGTTCCACTCGCCGGCGTAATCGATCACACGTTGCGGATCGCGCCCCCAGCAACGGCCGCGGAGGGCGTTTTGCTGGCCGGGGAAATGGTCGAGATCGAGGACCGGGGCGAAATTCATGTTCAGCCCGAGAAGCCGGAGGAGATCGGCGGTGAAGGCCCCGGCTTCGGCGATTTTCACCATGTCTCCGCGGGCGGCGAGGGTAGGGGCGGATGGCGCTGCGGGAGCGATGTCCTTGGTGCGGGTGACGCGGCCGCCTTCCTGGTCGATGGCAAGGATGGGATCGTCCTGATGCAGGCTGCGGAGTTCGTCGGTGAGCTTCCGCGTCTGGGTGGGGGAAACGATGTTGCGGGTGAAAAGGATGTATCCCGCGGGCTGGAGTTTGCGGAAAAGCGCCGCCTCGGCGGGCGTGAGCTCCGGGCCGGAAATGCCGAGGAGAAGCAGGGAGCCGGGTGTCATTCTTCTTCGGTTTGTTCCTGGGAATCCGGGACGAGGTCTTCGGAGTCGGAGGTGGCAGGCGTGTCTGATGGATCGGACGGATCTGACGGATCGGGTTCTGGGAGGATGGGTTCTGGAAGAACGGGTTCGGGGGTGCGGCCGTTGTTTTCGAGGAGGATGAAGACTTCGTTTTGCACGCTTTCCACTTCCGAGAGGGGGATGTCGGGATCGCGGATGAGGTAGATTTCGCTGGTTTTGCGGTGTTCGTAAACGCGGAGGATGCCGTTGGGAGTGCGTTGGCTATCGGTTTCGCGGAGGATTTTCTGGCGTTCCAGCATCACGGCGAGGATGTAGCGGGTGTTTTCCGTGTGGTCCTCATCTTCCTGGACGAGGCGGACGAGGATTTCCTCTGCGCTGAGTTTTTCGACCGTGTCCTTGGATTCGTTGCTGGTGGGGGCGCTGAAGGTGGTTTTCCAGAAAGAGAAGGGCTTGTCGGCGTCGTCCGGCAGGTTTTTCCAAGCTTCCACGCAATAGTCCCGGCGCACGTAACCGGAAGATTCGGGATCGGGAAAGAGGGCGGTGACGATGGTTTCTCCATCGGTGAAGGCGCGCTGGGTGGCGGCGCATTCGCGGGAGCGGGAGCGGACGTGCCAGGATTCTGCAAGGGCCATGGGTGGGAAGGGATGTGGGGAAAGCGGGTGGATTTCAATCGCCGGGCAGGCATTTGCGCAGCGAGTGATAGATGGGGCGGCCGGTGATGCGGCGGCGGAAGAGGTAGAGGCCGAGCAGGGCGAAGCCGATGTTGGGCAGCCATGCGGCGAGGGCGGGTTTCAGGGTGCCTGCCTCGCCGAGTGCGAGGATGATGTTGCTGAGCAGCAGCATGAGGGCGGAGAGGACTACGGCCAGAAACACGCTGCCGCCCGCGCCGCGGCGGGAGAAGTGCACGGCGAGCGGGGTGGCGAGCAGCACGGTGACGAGGCAGGTGAAGGGCAAGGCCCAGCGGTAATGCCATTGGGTGAGGTAAGGCGCGGGATCGGAGAATTGCTGGTGCAGGGTGTTGTCGCGCAGCCAGGTGTTGAGATCGGGCACGCCGAGGTAGGCGGCGCTGAGGCCGGGCTTGATGAGCAGCCAAGGCGTCTCGGACCAGCCATCGAAGGCAAGCGGGCCGGCCGGAATCTCATCCACCGGAGGATTTCCAGGAGTGAATCGGCTGATGATGGGACTGAGGAAAGTCCAACGCCGGGTTTCCCGATCCCAGCTCGCCTCGCTGGCAAACAAGCGGGACACGATCATGCGGTCCGCGCCGGTGGTGGTGACTTCCACATTGCGGAGCGGGCGGCCTTTTTCGTAATCGGGCGGAAATGCACCGATCATCCAAAGGCGGCGGCTTTCGGGATTGCGGTAGAGCACTTTTGCCGCCTCGGTGGCTTCCTTGCCCATGGATTCGGCGAGAATTTCATCCTGTCTGCCCTCGGCGGTGGGTGCCCAGTGGTAGTTGATCCCGAGGCTGAAGAGCGTGCACAACAAGCCAGCGACGATGAGCGGCAGCGTGATGCGCACCACGCCGCGGCCGCCTTGGATCATGGCGATGATTTCGCGGTTGGTGGAAAGTTTTCCCAATGCATAAAGCAGGGCAAGCAGCAGGCTATAGGGCAGCAGCAGCAGGAAAATCGCCGGGGAGCGCGTGGCGTAGAAGGTGAGGATGGTGGTGATGATGTGATCGGAGTTCCGGAAATCGCTGATTTTATCGCTGAGATCGATGAGCAGCCAGATGAGGAACAAGGCGGAGAGGCAGATGGCGAAAATCCCGAGAAATTGGCGGGTGATGTAGCGATCGAGGGTCCCGCCGAGCGAATAGAGCAGGCAGGCGAGGGCTGGCATCAGGCAAAGTGCTGCGAGGATGGCTGGGCGGAGTTGGTGACCGCGGATGTCGGAATCCGGGAAACCGAGCAGTTGTTTGTCCACCGCACGGCTCTCTCCGGGCAGGATGAGTGCGCAAAGGAGGGCACCCAGAGCGGCGGCCGCGAGGATGAGGAGGATCCGTTTGGTTTGATCGGAGAGGGATGACATGGAAAACCGCTCGCCCGGGAGATTGGCGAGCCGGGGGCGGGGGTGTCGAGTGTGATGTGGGGTGGATCCAACTTGCGGCTTGGCAGCGGGGGCAATGCGGGATGCGATGGGCGGGCGATGATTTCAATCACGGAAGGCCAGCCGATACCCGGGTTTTGCGACTCGGTGCGGGAGGCATTCTCGACGAAGGGCATCCTCGCCAAGTCGCGCGACTTCGAATACCGCCCCCAACAGCAGGAACTGGCCGTGGCAGTGGCGGAGGCCTTCGTGAAATCCTCGCCACTCGTCGCGGAAGCCGGCACCGGGGTGGGGAAGTCGTTGGCGTATCTGCTGCCGGCCGCGAGGTTTGCGCTCGAAACCGGGCGAAAAGCGGTGATTTCCACGCATACGATCAATTTGCAGGAGCAGCTCGTCCGCAAGGATATCCCGATCGTGCGCAAGCTGGTGGGTGAGGAACTGCCGGCGGTTTTGCTCAAAGGGCGGCAGAATTATCTTTGTCCGCTGCGGCTGAGGCGGGCGATGGAGCAATCGGGCGATCTTTTCACGAGTTCGGAAAACGAAGAGCTCGAAGCCATCTGCCGCTGGGCGGAAGCGACGCGCGACGGGACTTTGAGCGATCTGGATTTCCAGCCGCAGATGAAGGTGTGGTTGCAGGTTTGCAGCGAGGCGCATTTGTGCACGGCGAGAAATTGCGGACCGCGTGGAAATTGTTTTTTCCAGGAAGCCCGCAAGGCCGCTGCCGATGCCAAGCTGGTGGTGGTGAATCACACGCTTTTCTTCGCGCTGCTCAACACCGAAATGGAGGAAGATGCGGCGGAAAACGCGAAAAAACCCGGTGGTTTTCTGTTTCCCAACGATTTCGCCGTGCTCGATGAGGCCCACACCATCGAGCAGGTCGCCGCTGTGCAACTCGGCCTCCGCGTTTCCCAATCCGGCCTCCGCTTCGACCTCCAACGCCTCTATCATCCCAAGACGAAAAAAGGCCTGCTCAAGTCCTTCCGCAAGGCTTCCGCCATGGTCGCCGTCGAGGATGCGCTTGCTGCGGCGGAGCGGTTTTTCCACGAGGTGGGCGATGTTTCGAAGTTCGGAAATTACTCGAAGGAATGCCGCGTCCGGCAACCGGAAGTGGTGCCCAATACCATTTCCGAACCATTGCGCCGCCTCTGGTTGGAAATCGATGCCCTCGCCGCCGATGTCGAAGGCGAAACCACCCGCGCGGAACTCCAGGATGCCTCACGCCGCCTGCGGGAAGCGCATGGCTCGGTGGCGGCCTTTCTCGATCAGGCGGATGAGGAAAGCGTCTATTGGGTCGAACGCGGCGGACGCGATGAAACGCAATACAGCCTGCACGCCGCGCCCGTCAAAGTGGCCGATCGCCTGCGCCCTTTGCTCTTCGGTCCAGGAAAAAGCATGGTGCTCACCAGTGCCACCCTCGGCGTGGGCGATCCCAATCTCGGCTACTTCCGCGGCCGGGTGGGAGCGGAAAAAGCCCGCGCGCTCTGCATCGGCAGTCCCTTCGATTACCAGCGCCAGATGCGCATCCGCATCTACAAGTCCGTCCCGGATCCCGGCACGCCGAAATACGATGAACTCCTCGCCGAGGGCATCCGCCAGTCGGTGCTCGAAAGCGATGGCCGCGCCTTCGTTCTTTTCACCAGCTATCGCACCATGCGTGATGCGGCGCAGCGGCTGGAGTCGTTTTTCAGGAAACAAGGCTGGCGCGTTCTCATGCAGGGCGAAGGCATGCCGCGCCACCGCATGATCGAGGAGTTCCGCAAGGACGTGCACAGTGTGCTCTTCGGAACGGACAGCTTCTGGACGGGCGTCGATGTGCCAGGCGAGGCGCTTTCGAATGTGGTCGTCACCCGCCTGCCCTTCGCCGTGCCGGATCATCCCCTAACCGCTTCCCGCCTCGAAGCCATCGAAGCCGCCGGCGGCAATGCCTTCATGGAATACTCAGTGCCCGAGGCCATTCTCAAGATGCGCCAAGGCGTCGGCCGCCTCATCCGCACCGAGCGCGACAAGGGCCTCGTCTGCATTCTCGACAACCGGATTCTCACCAAACGTTACGGAAAATCCTTCCTCAATGCGCTGCCGGATGCCCCGATCGATATCATCGGTTAGAGGTTGTTAGTTTTTTTGAATTTTGAAAGGAGCCAGTCGGCCCACGGCATTCCTCAGCATCGCCGCATCCCACTGGCCCGGAGCGGTGGCTATCTTGCCGAGAAAACCGTAATTCAACACACTGCCGCATTGCGCGCACAGCAAGCGCGAGACCGGTGCCAGCGGCCCCATTCCCATGGAGGAAACCAGGATGCCGTGACCTCCCAATTGGAAATCCGCCAACTGCGCCACGTCCGCCGGAGAGGAAATCCGCGCCGCCACCTTGAAAGCCACCGCACCGGCCTCCCTCGCCGCAGCGGCTGCGTTCACCAGCGTTTCCCGCTCCGGAAGTTTTTCAAAATCATGGAAAGACGCGATCCAAGGCACGCCCTTCGATTTCATCTCAGCAATCAAGCCGCCCATCGCGCCGATGCTTGCCACTTCGATGTCCACCAGCGCGGCCTCATCCAGCACGGCAAACAAAAGATCCGCCCGCTCGGTATCTTCCATTTCCCCCGCACCGCCCTCATCCTTGCGCCGTGCCGTGAAAAGCAGCGGAAATCCTTGCAAATGCTGCCATGGCGATGGCCCGGGCTGCTTGCCGTCAGCTTGAAGCAGGTCCAACCTCACCTCCGCAATGTCGCACGCCGCTGCGGTTTCCGCAGGCGTCGCCTGACACAGATCTTTCAGGGATCCAAAGCTTCCCACAATCTGCGGGTGACCACTTGCCAATCGGAATTCCACATTCGCCATGGCCGAGTGATGTTCGTCAAAAGGCGGCTCGTCAACCGCTTGTGGCAAATAGAGGCCGCAGTGTATTTACTTCTGGCGGATTTTTCACAAAATCCGTCATTTTCTCTGGTCAACCCGAAACCCGATTCCCTAGGTTCTTTCAAACCCCAGCCGTATGAACGTTCTTCTTAAAAAATCTCTTTCATTCACCGCTTCCGCGATCATCGCCGGACTCTCCATCGGAAGCGCACTTGGCCAAGCCGCCAAGGTGGTCGGCGAGAAGCCTGCCTTCGATGATCTTCCCTCGCCCGAGTTCAGCGGCGGCAAGCAGAAAGCCTTCAAGCCCAAGGACTGGCTTGAAATCGAGACCAAGCTCAGGATCTCCCTCGCTCCCGAGCCGAAGTCCAAGACCTGCGAGAAACTCACCGTCAAGTGGTACATCGCCGTCAAGAATCCCGAGAAGAACGGCAGCATGCTCCTCCTCACCAAGGACATCGAGCACGTCAACGTCCCTCTCGAGGAGGACATTTTCTGCTCAGTTTACCTCTCTCCTGCCTCCATCAAGCGCCTCACCGGCTCCGACAAGGGCGGCAAGAACGCCGTGGCAGCCGTGGGCTACGAAGTCCTCATCAATGGCGAAAAAGTCGCCTCTGAGACCGACAAGTTCAAAGTCGGCTGGTGGAATGCCGCTTCGGACAAAATTTCCCGCAGTGACTCCGTGCCTCTTCTCAACAAGTTTCAGACTCCCTTCAGCAACATGTGGTGGGATCGTTATGCGGAAGTGAACGAGAGCGCCAAGTGACCCAGACCCCTCCCTGCTTCATTCATTTCATCGATATCCGGCCCCGCCCGTCCATTTCCCCATCTTCACCGCATCATGGCTGAAAATCAGACTACCGTCGCACTCAACATTGGATCCCAGCGCATCAGCATGGCCGTTTTCGAAGTTTCGAAAAATGGCGCGCTCGTGCTCAAGTCCTACGACTCCGAGTCCATCGTGGCGGATCCTTCGATGGATGCCTCACGCATTTCCCAGACCCGGGTCGCCGTCGCCGATCTCGTCTCGCGTCTCAAAGTGGGAAAAACCAAGGCGCGCTACGCCATCTCCGGCCAGGCCGTCTTCACCCGCTTCGTCAAGCTGCCGCCGCTTCAAGAGGACAACATCGAGCAACTCGTCACCTTCGAGGCCCAGCAACACGTGCCCTTCCCCCTCGCTGAGGTTGTTTGGGATTACGAACTCATCGAAGGTGCCACCGACAAGGAAGTCGTGATCGTCGCGATCAAGGCGGATGCGCTCGATGAAATCAACGCCGCCGTCAACGACAACGGTCTCGCAACCGCCGAGGTCGATGTGGCCCCGATGGCTCTCTACAACGCCTTCCGCTCGACCTACGGCCAGCCCGAGGAACCGATCCTCATCATTGATATCGGCGCCAAGACCAGCAACCTCCTCTACATCGAGGGCAAGCGCTTTTTCACCCGCAGCATCGGCATCGGCGGATCCTCGATCACCGCCTCCATCGCCAAGGAATACAACATCGGTTTCCTGGAGGCCGAGCACCAGAAAATCGCCAACGGCCTCGTCGCTCTCGGCGGTGGCCACACCGAGCAGATGGACGAATCCGTCGCCGCGCTGGCCATGGTCATCCGCAATGCCCTCAGCCGTCTGCCAGCGGAAATTTCCCGCACCACGAATTATTACCGCAGTCAGCACGGCGGCAGCGCCCCGCGCCGGGTGCTTCTCGCAGGTGGAGGTGCCAACCTCCCCTACACGCTCGAATTCTTCCAGGAGAAGCTCAATCTCCCCGTCGAGTATTTCAATCCCGTCCGCAATGTGGCCCTCGGCAAGGGAGTGGACCCCGCGGTGGTCCAACGCGAAGGACACTTGATGGGTGAACTTGTCGGCCTCGGCCTGCGTGGCATCGGCAAGTCGGAAATCAATATCGATCTGGTCCCGGTCGTGGTCGAACAGACCCGCGCCGCCGACCGCCGCAAGCCGTTTTTCGTGGCCGCCGCCGCCGTTCTTCTCGGTGGTGTAGGCGCATGGGCAGCCCTGCAAAACGTCGCCGCCGCACAAGCCGCCGACAAAGCCCGCACGATGGCGGAACAGCGCGATTCGCTCTCTCCGATCAAGACGCAGATCGATGGTCTCCTGAAAAAGGAAAGCACCTACCGCCAAATCGCCGATGGTTTCACCGGCGCGGAAGCCAGCCATTCGTTCTGGGTCGATGTGATTTCCGAAGTCCGTGGTGCTTTCGCCAGTGATTCGGTTTGGCTCACCGATTTCGAACCCATCAGCGGATACGATCCGAATTTGGCTCTCACGGCCAAGACTCCGGAAGCCCGAGCCAAGAACGGCAGGTCCATCGTCAAGCCGGACTTCTTCAATGCAGCCTACGGCGCGAGTTCGGTGGCGGACATCAAGATCGAACAGCCAGCCCCCAAGCCGGGTAACAAACCGGCCCCACCTGCGTCCGCTACAGCCACCGCCAACGCCGTCCGCATCAAGGGCCTCTGGCGTGAGAATCCCAAGAGCCAGAACTTGGTTTCCGAGCTTCTCAAGAACCTCCGCGAGAAATCCGCCACCTTCCGCTTCACCACCAAGGATCCCAAGGGAGCCGATGTGGTGCTC
>JALOTR010000607.1 GCA_025457805.1 Akkermansiaceae bacterium
ACCTCGCGCCAGAGGCATCGATCGACTATGCCACCTTCAACCGCATGGGCGACCGCACCGCGATGACGGGCGAATGGCTCGCGCATTGTTCGGCCTGCCCGGTGCCGGAGATCGCCAATGTTTTCAAACGTTCGCGCATTCCCTTCGAGCAGATCACCGGCATGCTTCATGACGATCCGGAATGCTGGGATGAAGTGGATGCATGGATGGATGCCGCGCGGGTGGCTCATGTGATGTCCCACAACCGCCTTGGCCTGATGGGTCATTATTACAATGGCATGCTCGATATCTATTCGGACACCACCCTGCAATGCGCCACCTTTGGCGGGCACATGGAGATCGTGGAGGTGGATGAATTGGCGGCCATGCGCCGCGATGTGACGGCGGAGCAAATCGCCGGCCGTGTTGCCTTGTTCCGCGATCAGTTCGATGTGCAGGAAGATTGCTCACAGGAAGAACTCGAACGCGCGGCTCGCACCTCCGTGGCCTTGGATCGCCTGGTGGAAGAGCATGACCTCGGTTCCATGGCCTACTATTACATGGGCACCGGCAATGTGGACAACGAGGATGCCATCAGCTCCATCATTCTGGGCAACTCGCTTCTAACAGCCCGTGGCATTCCAGTGGCGGGCGAGTATGAGGTGAAGAATGCACAGGCCATGAAAATCATGGACAGCTTCGGCGCAGGCGGATCCTTCACCGAATATTATGCCATGGATTGGAACGAGGACATCGTGCTCATGGGCCACGATGGTCCCGGCCACATTGCGATTGCGGAAGGCAAAACCAAGGTGCGCCCGCTGCAAGTTTATCATGGCAAGGTGGGTCGCGGACTCTCCGTCGAGATGAGTGTGAAACACGGTCCCGTCACACTCCTCTCCGTGGTGGAAACTGCCGATGGCCGACTCAAACTCCTCGTGGCGGAAGGCGAATCGGTGCCGGGTCCGGTGCTCGAAATCGGCAATACGAACAGCCGCTACAAGTTCCCCATCGGCGCGCGCCGCTTCACCAACGACTGGAACGCCCAAGGCCCCGCCCATCACTGCGCCGTCGGCGTGGGCAAGCTTGCGGGACGGATTGAAAAGCTGGGCAGATTGCTCGGCATGGAAACTGTTAGAGTCTGTTAGGCTCTGAACAGGTTGCTCAGATCCGGGCGGCGATCTTTTTGGCGAGAGCGCCTGCATAGCGCGGCTCGAACATGGTGAGATGCCTGCCGCCGACTTCCACAATCTCAAGCGAATCCACCAGATCGGTCCAGCCGTAGTCGGCGGGGATGTCATACTTGTCATCCGGCACTTGCGTCCGGAACAAGGTGATCCTGCACGCCAGGCGTTTGGGCTTATAGGCTTCCATGGCCGTCCAGTGGGCTTCGCGGACTTGCAGCATGCGGATTTCACTGTGGGGCTCGGTGGTGCCCGCACTGCGTGCCGCGCGGATCTCGTTCTTCACGCGCAAGTGCGTGGCCACTCCCTCGCGGATGCGCTTGGCAACGCGGAAAATGCGGTCGAACCAATGATGGCGCTGCTGCGAATTCCAATAAACCTCCGCGCGTTCCATCAGGCTGTATTCGCGAACCGGGGCTGCCGGGTTGACGGTATCGAACAAGCCCGCGAAATGGACTTTTTCCCCTGCTGCGATGAGTTGGGCCGCCATTTCATAAACCAACAGGCCGCCATAGGAATAACCCGCCAGATGATAGGGGCCTTGCGGTTGGTGCTTGCGGAGTGCCCTCACATAATCTGCGGCGCTTTGCTCGACTGGCACCACGCGCACTTCCTCATCCGCTCCAAGCGCGGGGGACTCGATCGCCAGAATCGGCCGGCCGGGAGGCAGGTGGATGGTCACATTCCGATAGAAAATCACCCCGCCATCGCCGCCATGAATGCAGAACAGCGGAGCAAGATTTCCCTCGCTGCGGATGGGCACCACCACCGGATCGTGGCTCTGCCCGGTGGGAGCGGAGCTTGCACCGTGATCCAGAAACTCCGCAAGCAAGCGGGGCGTGGGTGCCTGGATGAGCGCGGCCATCGGGACGCGCAACTTCCATTCGCGGGAAAGAATGGCAAACAATCGCAAGGCGGCAAGCGAATGACCGCCGAGGTCGAAAAACGAATCATCCCGACCGACGGTTTTGATATCTAACAGATCTTTCCATATCTCTGCGATCCGCTTTTCCGCCTCGGTGGCGGGTGCCTCGTGATGGGAGGATCCGCCTGCCATGAGCCGCGGTGGAGGAAGCGCTGACGCATCGAGTTTTCCCCGCTCGGTGAGGGGGAATGCATCGACTTGCGCCCACCGCACGGGAATGGCCGCAGTGGGGAGTAGTTTGGCGATGTGGTGGGAAATCAATCCCGGCCAGCCTTCAGGCGGATCGCCCGTCCATTTCACCCAGGCAGCGAGGTGGCTTTCCGCCATGCCGGCATGGCAGCCGCCGACGCCGGGGTAGGACTCCACGGCCCGTTTCACTTCTTCCGGTTCTACCCGGTGGCCGCGGATTTTCAGTTGGTTGTCGATGCGGCCGATGAATCTCAATTTCCCGTCTGCATCGCGATAGACCCGATCGCCGGTGCGGTAGAAGCGTTTTCCCTCAACGGTCACAAACCGCGCTTTGGTGCGTTCCGGCCGCCTCCAGTAACCCGGGCTCACGCCGTAACCGCCCAGCCAAAGCTCGCCCGCCGCTCCTTCGGGAAGGCGGGAGCCCATGTCATCGGCGATGCGGGCGATGACTCCGGGCAGAGGGCGGCCGATGGGAGGATCGGACTTTTCCTGGCTGCCCGTGAGGATTTCCACCGTCGCGACGACCGAAGCTTCAGTGGGGCCGTAGGAATTGATCAGAGGAATCTTGCCGCCGCCTGCGAGTCGCCAATCCGCCGCAGCGCTGGCCGAGAGTCGTTCGCCCCCGACCACGACCGCCCGGATGGCATCGGGCAATTGTTGGTTTTCCTCCGCCATCCATGCGCACCAGGCA
>JALOTR010000027.1 GCA_025457805.1 Akkermansiaceae bacterium
CCGCCCTCAAGAATGCAATTGATTGGGTTTCCCGTGCAGATAGCGATGACGAACCCGCTCTCTCCGCTCTCTCCGGCAAGTCCGCCGTCCTTTGCGCCACATCGCCCGGCGCACTTGGCGGGCTGCGTGGTTTGGTCCACCTCCGTTCCATTCTGGGGAACATCGGCATCACGGTGCTCCCCGATCAGGTGGCCGTGGGCGGAGCCTATCAGGCCTTCAAGGAGGATGGATCGCTTGCCGATGAAAAACAGGCGACCCGAGTAAAAAATCTCGGTGCCACCCTCGCGAAGCATCTCGCCAAGCTGCTTGCATAACTTCACTTGTCCAGAAAACGAATGCCGGGTTTGGGAATCGCGAGGAAATCCAGACTTTCTTCGATCTGATGGATGCCGAGGAAGGACACGCTCCGATTGAGTGAACGAACAATCAGTCAGCCACCACACAGTTTTCTAACAACACAGGTTCGCTCGGCTTCGATGGGGCGTCGGGAAAGATGTTGCCCTTGATGGTGAGGTTCGATGTGGAGGTCACGTGAATCAGTGGCCAGGCACAGTCTTCGATCCGGTTGTTGAGGATGGAAATGTTGCGGAGTGTGCCTGCGGGCAAGGTGCGGCCATTTCCGCTGCGGGCGTGGATCTGGATGGGTGTTTGCAGGCTGCCTTGGATGATGTTGTTTTGAATGATCAGATCGGAAGGGCATCCGGCTTCCATCCACCAGAATTCAGGCGAAACCAGCACCGCTGCCATGCGGCTGTTGGTGATGCGGTTGCCGCTGACCTCGCCTTTGCTGGCCTTGATAAGGATTCCCCGCGAGCGGTTGTGGCCGAAGTCGCAATCCTTCACGGCAAACCCGTTGCCGATCCTCAATGGACAGCAAAGCGCGGAACCTGCAGGCAAAGCGACATCGCGATCCAAGGTGAGCGTGACATATTCCGCCTCTCCATCTAACAGCTCCGTGCGGATCCTTTCGTCGAGGCGGAGCTTGCGGATGAAGGCTTTTTCCTCATCGGTGATCGGCATGGAATCCGGCTGTTTCTTCACCACTACCGCATCCGGTGGTCGCGGACCGGAATAGGGTAAAAACTCGATGGGATCGCCCACTTCAATGGTGGTTGCCTGATCTGAAATCGCAATGCGCACCTCGCGCCCCTTGCTGCCTCGGACATAATGATATCTGCCATTGATGTTCACGCAATCGTCGCCCTGAAAGTGCGCCTTGCACGCGATGATGGCAGGACCTTTGGCGGCATCCTTGCTGTGGAACGCGTCGGCATTGAGCGAACGCATGCGGGGCTGGGCACGCTTCACGGGATCGTCCGCCGGATCGCGACGATCCACGATGCAACGGAGAAAACTCGATCCATTGCAGTTGCGCTCGAAAAATCCGAATGATGGCGATGCAAACAAAGTGATATCTTCGAAGCGCATGTTCTTGCAACCGCGCAACTCGATGGCATGGGGCGATCCCGGTTTGTGAAAGGCGTTGTTGGTGACCAGAATATCGCCGATTTGCTCTGTATCCTGATCTGGGTCGAATTGATATTTTCCCTCCTTTTTCACACGATAGCGGTGTCCTCCCAGCGCTTCAATTTCCTGACTCCAGCGCGCATCGCCGCGGCGGAGCACGCCACTCACGGGGTCGTAAATCTGGATGCGCTCCTTCAATTGGTTTTCCGGATATCCTTTCGCCACTTCGAAATCCAACCAGCTCTTGTCAGGTGCCATGGCGATGATTTTGCCCTGGGTGAAGGGCAGGGGATCGTAGTCCACCGTGAGGCCGCGCAAGGTGACATTCGTGCAGTCTTCGAACATCAAGGCCCGGACCGTGGAGGTGCAGACGAGTTCCACATTTTCGGCAATGATTTCCACATCGGCCAGATTGGAA
Organism: Akkermansiaceae bacterium; assembly: GCA_025457805.1. GTDB lineage: Bacteria > Verrucomicrobiota > Verrucomicrobiia > Verrucomicrobiales > Akkermansiaceae > Luteolibacter. Next base: position 1,886 of record JALOTR010000027.1, read on the forward strand.
AAATGCAGATGGCCCCCGCGTTGCGCCTGCACCCGATAGCGGCCCTGTGGAATGACGATGCGCTTGTTTCCTGCCGCTAGTTCCTTGTCGATCAGGGCCCGGAGGTCCTCAGAACGCTCTTGAAGCACGACCTTTTCCGGCAACGTTGCCGCAGGTGGATCTTCCTTGGTATCGCCGCAAGCTGTTAGAAACACCAGCGCAGCGATGAGGCCCGATCCGATGATGGGAAGCAGCGGAATACGAAGGGATGGCCGTGCGGCGGTGTGGGACATGCAGATCAATGCGTGGGATTGGCGGTGGATGTTTCATCCAATGGCGCGGGTTCCGTATCAGTGGGGTTGACCCAGGGAGTTTTCACCTTTTCACCCTTGAGATAGCGATCATACAAACCCCGCTCTGCACCTGCGTAGGGGTATTTGTCAAACACCTCGCCCTTGCCGGACATGCGTGGGTCGTCCTGTTGTTTGAGCTTGGCGAGCAACTGCGATTCCATGGCGGCGCGGCGCGATTGCTGTTCTGCCGCGTCGGCGAGGTTGTTGACGCAATCCGGATCCTTCTTCAGATCGAAAAGTTCTTCCGCGGGACGCTTGCCAAAGCATAACTGCCAATGGGGATCCATGGGCTTGGCGCGGTTGGCTGTTAGAATTTCGGTTTTGGTCGGGCTGCCATCGGTGTTGAGATAAGCGGTTTCCGGATTGCCCGCCGGCCAGCGCTCGGGGTTGAAGTTTCGCGAGTAAAGCCAGCCGTCCTTGATGATGCTGCGGATCGGGTATCCCTGATCGTGCGGGCGTCCCACGTCATGCCTTTCCTGACCGAGGATCACATGGTCGCGTCCGGGTTGGATGAGCTCGGTTTGGCCGGAATGAAAAACATCGGTGAGGCTGATCCCGGAGCTGGGAGCCATTCCGGACTCGGCCCATGAAATCCCGGCGACCTCCAGAAAGGTGGGCGCAAGATCGACAAAACTCACGTAGTCGCGAACCACCCGACCGGGAGATTTGATGCCTTTTTTCCACATCGCGGCGAAGGGCAGATGGTTGGCGGCTTCGTAAAGATTGCCTTTTTCACGGGGGAAGGGACGTCCGTTGTCCGAGGTCACGATGATCAAGGTGTTATCGAGTTGGCCGCGTTTTTCCAACTCCTCCATGACACGGCCGAGGTGGCGGTCGAGGTGTTCGACTTCGAGTGCGTAGTCGAGCATGTCATTGCGAACGATGGATGTGTCCGGCCAGTAAGCGGGGACGCGTTCGATTTCGGAAATGTGCTTTCCACCCTTCGCAACGCCGCTGCCGTATTCATAGGCGCGGTGGGGTTCGTGAACGCCCATCCAGAAACACCATGGACCCTCTTCGGGTGCGGCATCGAGGAAGTCGCTGAAATTTGCAGCATAGTCATTCGCATCGATCTGTTTGGTAGGTTGAGGAGCCCTGCGTTTTTCGAAGGCCAGCCCGGTGAGTGGCCGCGATTTGCCTGAGGCATCGACTGCGGTGCCTGGCGCCCATCCCTTTCCCGTCTTGCCCACGAAGTAACCCTGCTTGCCGAGCGCCTCGGGGTAAGTGCGGAACTCGATGGGGAAAAACCCGCCGTGGTTGCCTGCTTCCTTGAGCTGCCATGAATTGCGGCCGGTGAGAATGCTGGCCCGCGACGGGGCGCATTTGGAGTTGGGCGTGTAGGCATTGTCGAAGCGAAGTCCCTCGCGCGCCAGACGGTCGAAGGCGGGTGTTTTGATCCATGTGCGTCCGTAAACCCCGGCATCTCCACAACCCCAGTCGTCGGCAAGGACGAGCAGGATGTTCGGTCGGGTGGCTTCTGCGGCGTTGCAAATGGAACAGGCGGCAGCGAGGAAGATGAATCGAAGGAGGGTTTTCATGATATGTGGCGGCGGGCCTTGATTGACGATTGTTGATTTCCGATTGTTGAAACGAAGCAAAAATCGTCAATCAAATCGGGCACCGGAGCCAACGCATTCACTTTTTGCTCTTGTTGCGTTCTGCGCGTTTTCTGGCTGCTTCGGCCGCGGCGGCTTCGGCTTCGGGACTTTTGAAAACCGTCCACCGCGCTTTTGGCAAGGTGGCTGCCCATGCGTCATAGGCCGTTTGCAAGCCTTGCTGCACTTCTGGCAATTTGCCATCCAGGTCCTTCGATTCGCGGACGTCGGTGGTGAGGTTGAAGAGGTTCGGCTTTTGGCCTTGTTTGACGAGTTTGTGGGTGCCGTCGCGCACGGCATGGATGTCGCGCTCGGTCATGCGCCAGAACAACATCTCATGGGGATCGCCGCTTTGTCTGCCGGTGAGATAGGGCAACAGATCGACGCCATCGAATGAGGTACCGCCGATGCCCGGGCTGCGAGCCGCAGCGAGGGCGGTGGGCAGTATGTCGAGGCTGCTCACAGGGCGGGCGTAGGTTTTTCCAGCCGGTAGCACGCCTTTCCATTGGGTGAGAAATGGAACCCGCAACCCGCCTTCCCACATTTGTCCTTTGCGACCGCGCAAGGGGTTGTTGGAACTGGTATCCTCTTCCGTGGTTCCGCCATTGTCGCTGAGGAAAAAGATAAGGGTGTGTTCCTCCAGTCCATCTTCGCGGAGTTGTTTGAGGATCGTGCCCACGGCATCATCCATCCCGACGATCATCGCGGCATATGTGCGGCGGGGTTCATCGCTGATGTGCTTCACGCGTTCGAGCAATTCCGGAGTGGCTTGCAAGGGTGTGTGCGGTGCGTTGAAGGCGGTGTAAAGCACCCAGGGCTTCTCCTTGTTGCGGTGAATGAATGAAGCCGCCTCTTTGCCGAGCACGGTGGTGAGGTAACCGGGTGTGATGGGCTGTGACACGCCATTGCGCTCAAGGGGGGAGTTATAATAATTCTGCGGTGGCGTGTTTCGATAAGCTCCGCAGAAATAGTTATGTCCTCCGCCGATGAAGCCGAAGAACTCATCAAAGCCGCGGCGGTTCGGGTGATAGGGGGGAGCCTCGCCAAGATGCCATTTTCCAACGACGCCTGTATGGTAGCCTGCGGCCTTGAGATGATCGGCGACGGTTTTCTCCGTGAGAGGCAACCCGCGTGTGTCATGGGGATCTGCCGGCCATTCGGGCTCCCAGTTGATCTCATGGCCGAAGCGCGATTGCGATCGTCCGGTCATCAGCCCGGCGCGGCTCGGCGAACACATCGGTGAGGAAACATAGCCATCGGTGCAACGCACGCCGTGCTGCGCAAGACTGTCGATGTGAGGCGTCGGGATGTCTTTGGAGCCCTGAACGCCCAAGTCGGCATAACCCAGATCATCCGCAAGCAAGATGAGGATGTTCGGTTTTCGGGACTCCGGAGATGCCAGTGTGCTTGAGGCAAACAGCGCCAGGAAAAACGCCGAGGCGAAGGCGTGGATGATCGGGAATGATTTCATGCCGCCTTGGATGGATGTGGGTTGTTTTCGCGATAAAGCTCAGTTTGCGGAAACGCTGGAAGGATCCTCGACCTTTACGTTGTCGGAATCGGTAATCTTGAACATTTTCCACTCGCCCGCTTCCGGCGCGGGATAAGCCATCGTTTTCTCCAGCCGATTGCCCGTGAAAGTCAGCCCATCTACCGAATAAATGGAAAGCAGGGGCATTTTGCTAAATGCGCGGAACAGGTTGTTTTCGATCCGGATGTTGCGGTTGTAGCGGGAGCTGCTCCGGAACTCCTCCGCGATGCCCGAACCGACCTGGATGCATGCGGTTCCCCACACGCCGAAGTTGCAATTGTCGAAGGTATTGCCGCGGATCACCACATCGCGCACACCCGCTTGTTCGAACCAGAAACGCGAGTCGCCTTCAAACAGGATCGCCGCGCCGGGCGTGTGGAAGGTATTGCCCTCGATGATCATCGGCCCGCGGGAGCCTAACAGAATTCCGCGCGCCCGGTTGCCGCGCAAAACGCAGCCGCGAATCAGGACTTCGGCGGTATTGGCATCTGCGTCCGCCACGGAATCGCCAAGGGTGACGCTCGCGGGCAAGCTCCCCTCGATCTCGACGATGCTGCGGTGTTTGTTGATGCGCTCGACGGATTTCACTGTGGCGAATCCCTCCTCCTTCAACCTTGGCCCATCGTTGAGTTCGAGCCGGGTGCCGGGTTTGATGAAATCCACACCGGCTTGCTGCGGGTGGATGAGGGTGACTTCGAAGCGGTTGGGTGAATGGATCTGCGTGATCTTCGCATAGAGACCGTGGATGTTGGTGGCATCGTCCTTCTGCTGCTCGAAGAGACAGTCCACCAATTCGATCCTGCCCTTGCAGTTCACAAAATGGGTGGCATCCGCCGTGGTGCTCACGATCCGCCGCCCGCCGGGAGGTGGCGTCACCCGCAGTTTCTTGATGAACAGATCTTTGCTGCGCTGCGCGATCACTCCCATGCCGCCGCAATGGTGAATCGTCACGTCTGTTAGATGGATGCCGGAGCTATCAGAAACCACCACTCCGGGGACGTCACGGTTTCGGGGGCTGAAAACCAGGATATCATCCACCGTGGCGGAGATCTCCGGAATCCTAAGCCGCACTTGATGGGGCGCGAGTTTATCTGCGGCGATTCCCTCGCCCACTTTGTAACGGTCCTTTGCCATGAACGCGGTTTCGCGTTTGACGGGATCGAATGCCAGCAGGCTGCCGTAAGGGAAGAGGAGTTCGCCATCGGTAACCGTCGTTGCCGGGCCGGATGCCTTTTTTCCATCCGTAAATACCAGCACGCCATTGCGGATTTCGTGGGGGAACTCCTTGGTGAATTCGAGATCCACGTGGTCTTTCGTGATGGCGAGGACTTTTCCTTCCGAGTGGAATGGCCGGTTGAAATCCACCGAGAAATTCCGGAGTGTGATCCCATTCGATTCTTCGATGAGAAACGGCACGGTGTATCCATGGAAAACAAACGTCGAACCACCTCCATCGATCTCCAGGCCATCCATGCCCGTCAGTGGAAAGGCGATGCGCTTGAGTCCTTCATCATTGTTGCTGACAAACAGATATTTCTCCGAAGCACGCTCGGGATGGAAATCATATCGCCCGGGAGGAAATGTCAACTTGGTCACCTTGCCGCTGCGCACCTTTGCCAAAGCTGCCCGCACGCTGGGAGTAGTATCACTGCCGTCGGCCTTCGCGCCAAAGGCGGCCATGTCAATCACGCTTGATTCCCGCGCGGGGCTGTTCTCTAACAAAAAAATCGATGCAAGGCAAATGCCTGCGATCCGGTGGCTTGTGGTTTGTTTCATATCGGTGATCATCATCGTCGGAACCGGCTGGCTGGTTCCTTGCACGTTCATTGCCAGCGGTCGCCCTTCACGACGGTGGCCATCCTGGATGGAGGGCCACCGCGGGATGATGGAATGTATTTCTGAATCAAGGTGCCTTCACCACCTTGAGGCGAACGAACTCTTTGGGCGTGCCGGGGATGGGGGTAAGGTTGTAGCTGAGCGGCGAGCCAAGCTCAGCGGGGCCTTGCGTCACTGTGGCCGTCCATGATCCGGTTTCAAGCGTCTCTGAGGTTTCAATGATATAAGTAAGATCGCTGCCATAAGGTGCGCCACGCTTGGTGAAGGTGACGGTGTTTCCACTGAACACGCCGCGTTCTCCGCCATCGACGAGGGCGTATTCAACGAGATTTGCGACACCATCGTTGTCATCGTCGCCGTTTTCACCGCCAGTCACCGGTGGCGACTGGCCGCTGGCCCATGAAGCAAAGCCGCTGCCGGCGGGAATGGCAGTGAGATATCCGGAATTGGTGAGGCTGTAGATGCCGCCGTTGATCACTGCCAATTGTCCAGCGGTGAGGCCGGTGTTGTCCGTGCCAAAGCGGATGGTGTTCTCCTTGAAGCCCGTGATGGTGATCGATCCGCTGCCCCAGACTTGCGCCGCGCTTTTTTCAAATGACAGGTTGGTAACCGTCGGATCCACATCGATGGTGAGCACGCCAGCGCCGACATTGACCACGCCCATCGTGGTTTGATTGGCATTCACATCCACCAAGAAATTGTTAGATGCACCGACGATGACGTTGGCTTTATTGATGACGTCCGCCCCATTCAACTCCAACTCGCCGCCAGTGCCGTTCACTTGGAATTTGCGTCCGGTGTTCAATACCGTTCCCGCGTTGACGGTCACTTTCGAGTTAGCGAGCATGACAATGTCATTCCCAAAGTTGGTGCTGACATGTCCGGTGCCGAAAAAGACGTTGTTCGAATTGATGAGAAGGTTTGCAGTGGAACCGGTGGTCAACTCGCAGTTGAAGTTGATGGTTCCTCCCCCTCCGATGTCCGTCTGAAGCCTTGTGATCAGTTTGAGATCGCAATTGGTATCGAACAGCAGGTTGTTGTTGGCGCTGTTGGAATTCCGAATGGTGGTGATGCCAGCGAGGGAGTTGTTGATGGTCACCAAGCCATTGAAGCGGAGCGTCCCGCCCGGATTCGCCGGCAGCTCCGCCGAGTCACCCGTGGCGTTGTTGATGCCGAGTAGGGTGCTGGCACTGTTCCGGTCGATGGTAAGCGTTCCTGCGCCATACAGCGTGTGGGTAAAACTCTCGCCGCCGAATCCGTCGAGGTAACTCCGAATCGTGTGATCCGAATCCACGTCGATTGCAACATTGGCTGATCCCACGAAAGCAGCCTCCACGGTGTTGCTGTTCGGAACCACGCCGCCAACCCAGTTGCCTGGGTTCGACCATAGATTGTTCACGCCTCCGAATTGCCAATCGATGGCCTGCGCCGCTGGTGATAGCAGGAATGCGGATGCGGCGGTGAGGAAGAAGTGGGTTTTGCTGGGTTTCATGGGGAGTGAGATGGTTGGGTTTTAAGTGTGCCGGGACCACGAGGCCCGTCTCTGATGCGAGTTTTCAGATTGCCATGATGACAGCCAAAAATCATTGAACATTTGCGGAATTCTCCTGAACTTTTCCGTCAGTCGGAGGATTGTGATTGCCATCGCAATGCATCCTCTCCTAACCCCCTAGGATGACCATGCAACCAAGCTGGATCCTGTTCTTGGGGGGTGTTTTTTCCTGCCTTGCCACCGCCGCACCGATTCCGGTCTTGAACTTCTCAGGCGAGATCAACAATGGGGTGGATCGCACTCCCTTTTCCGATCCATCGGTCATCGGATGGGACGGGAGCGGGGGTACCGCCCAGGTGATCGACGGCGGCACCGACTACGGCAACGGCAAATGGCGAATGAGCTTCGAGGACAGTGCGGAGGTGTGGCAGATGACGGCGCATCCGATAGCAGCGGGCGATTCATTTTCGCTGCGTTTTGATGCGGCGATGTTTGCGGGCAATTTGCCGGGTGGTAGCGGCGGTACCTTTGTGCCAAGCGAGACGCTGGTGGGAGGGACGACGCGGAATGGAAATTTCAACGATCCGGCTGCGACCGGAAACACCTTCGCCGATCTCCCGGAGTGGGTCAATGTCGGTGGTAACCAGTCGATCGAAGCATCGAGGTCCGATGATATTCTGGCGAGCGTCACCCTCAACGCCACCCGGAACGCGGTCGTTTCCGACAGCGGAACCCGCAAGTTCGCGGTGGATACCGGGCATGATCTGCTGGCGGGCGATTCGTTCCGCGTCGGCTTCGACTGGCGCGATGCCGGAAATTGGGATGATGCTACCGACACCGTTGCGGTCACACTTTACACCACTGCCGACAATTCCGTCAGCGGAGCACGAACCGTGTTGCAGACCCTGCAGGCACCCGTTTCTACGCTGACTGAGACCTACGAAGCGGCAGTTTTGACTTTCAACACGGTGGGCGCAGCGGCGGTTGGCAAGCGCCTTTTCGTTTTCTTCGAAGGTGTCGATGGCAACAGCAGCACCAACGGCTTCGCTCGTCTCGACAATTTCGTTCTGGAACGGGGCACAACGAGTTCGGGCGTGCCGCAGCGGCAGATTATCGCCGAACTCTATGTCGATGACGGTGGAGCGAGGTTACCGGTGGCATCGCGAACTTATGATTTCAAAACACCTGTGATCGGCTCTTGGGATCACTATCATCTTGCAGTGCCTGCGGGTGCGCTCGATGCCCATGCAGGCAAGACTTTGGGCGTGAGGTTCCGTTCCAACAACCAGGGCACGGCAAACTTCCAGAGCTTCGACAACGTGCGGCTCGATGTGTGGCCCGCCGGATCGCCGGACGGATCGTTTTCGGACGACTGGAATGCCTTGCCCAATCAAGTGTGGGCCGGACCCGGTTACTGGGCGAATCGACTCCAAGACTGGCGGGTCAATGCTGGCCGCGTGCAATGCATCAATGGCACCCGCGACCAACTCACCCTTCACCGACCTGGCACCTCGATCCGTGGCAATGGCGGAAATTTTTCCCTCAGTGTGCGCAGCGGACTCAATACGGGAAGTCACAGCGCGGGATCGCGTGCGGGTTATCTGTTAGGGGCCGGACCGAATCTCGATTGGCGCGCAGCTTTGCTCGTGCACGATGGTCTGGGACGCGACTTCGGGCTGTTCCTCGGCATCACCGGCGGTGGAAACCTTGTCATCGAAGATTACTCGACCGGGGCGATCACCTCACTTGCTACGGCGGCGGCCAGCGGCGGCTTTGCGCAAAACACCCGACTCGATCTCGCAGCCACTTACAATGCCGGTCCCGGCACCTACACGCTCACGCTCACCGCCTTCAATGCATCGAACACGCAAATCGGCTCGGTGAATTTCTCCGTCCCCTCGGACCGGGTGCTCGGTGGTTTCGGCTTGTTGACCCACCGCGGCACATCGGCGGCGACCCATTGGTTCGATGCCTTCTCTGGCAATGGTGCGGCATTGCATCCGGAGCCCGATCGCCACCTCGCGATTCTCGGTGCGATGCATACGCTTTCGAAAGGAAAACTCAAACTGACTGCGCAACTTCCTCCGCTGAGTTTGGTGTCTGGCCCAACGGTCGCACTCGATACCTGGAACGGATCCACGTGGACCCAAATCGCCACCGCGCCGGTGGACAATACCGACAATCTATCCTCCTACACCGCCACCTTTGCCATCCCCGCTTGGAATGATGCCGTCGATACACCTTATCGTTTGCGGGTCAATATCAGTGGCAGCGACCATGCATGGACCGGCACGATCCGCCGCGATCCGGTGGACAAGGAGGAGCTTGTCATCGCGATGACCAACTGCCAGCGGATCAATGATGGCAACCTGCAGAACAACGG
>JALOTR010000028.1 GCA_025457805.1 Akkermansiaceae bacterium
CCGTACAGGTAGATTTGAAACCACCTGAGTGTTTGGCCACACATTCCGAATGACGTCGAGAGTCGTTTGGGCAAGATGTCAAGGTCGACAGTGTCGAACGCAGTCGATAATAAAAAAAATCAAAACAACGCCAGGATGGCAGTGTCGCTGCGATCGACCATGTTGAGTATAGGTCAAACAATACTTTGGTGATGGCGGTTTCTTTGAGAAGGCGGATCAGGAAAAAGGGAAATTCCGCACCTTTCTGTTGACTGCATTCACCCGGCTGCTCGGTCAGCGGACCACGCATTCGAACGCCATCAAGCGTGGCGGCGGGCAGCTCCACCTGTCGATCGATTCCGCTCAAGCGGAGATATGGCTTGTGGCGGATCCCCAATCCGGCGGTGAGGATGCGGCGCTTGCTTTCGAGCGACATTGGGCGAAGAACATCATCCGCAGCGCCATCGCCTCCCTGGAGTCTGAAGCCATCGTCACGCCAAAGACCGCCAAACGATTTGTTGTCATCAGCCGTTTCCTCACCCCGGAGGGTTGTCTGGATTACACCATCCGGCAAGCCGCGGAAGATCTGGAGATCAGTGTGGCCAGTTGTGAAAAATCCATCCAACGCCTCCGCGCACAGTTCCGCCAGGCCGTCCGCCAACAAGTGGCCCAGACCCTCAAGGATCCCACCGAGGAGGCCGTGACCGAAGAAATGATCCAGCTCCAGAAGTCGCTGATGGGTTGACATGCGCCCATCGGACTTTGGGCAGGGAAGGGTGGGGAAGGGGAGGAACGGTATCGTTTCCTTGCTTGTGCTTGCCCGCAGATCCTCCATGTTCGGAAGGTATTGATGAAAACCCATTCGTTTCTCTTTGTTTTCTTATCGTGGATGCTCGTGACCCTGCCAGCGCATGCTGCCGGGAAGATTCCCGGGATGCGCTCGCCCGATTTCACCAAAGGCGAACCGATTCCGGAGGGGGCGAAGCACGATTGGAATCTCGGCCCCACCGGTCTGCGCGGGTGGATGTTCTGCGACAAGCTGGTCACCACCGATGCGCGCCAAGTGATGATTACGAAGGTGGATGAGGGTTCGCCTTCGGATGGGATCGTCGCGGTGGGCGATGTGATTCTCGGAGTGGGCGGCAAGCTTTTCTCTTTCGATCCCCGCACCGAGTTCGGTGTGGCCATCAGCCGTGCGGAGAGCGAATCGGGCGGAGGAAAGCTCGCCCTGACTCGGTGGCGCACGGGTAAGACGGAGGATGTGGTGGTGAAACTTCCGGTGCTGGGAAGTTATGGCATGACTGCGCCCTATGATTGCCCAAAATCAAGGCGGATTTTCGATCAGGGGATGCGGGCTCTTGCCGCCCGTGCCGCCGATCCTTCTTATGCGAAGAAGCTAAATCCCATCACACGGTCCCTGAATGCGCTTGCGCTTCTTGCCAGTGGCGACCCCGCCTACCACCCACTGGTGAAGCAGGAAGCCGAGTGGGCTGCGGGGTTTTCTGCCGATGGATTTGCGAGTTGGTATTATGGATATGCCATGATGTTGATTTCCGAATATGTCATCGCGACCGGTGACACCAGCGTGATGCCCGGGCTGAGACGGCTGGCTCTGGAAACGGCAAAAGGCCAGAGCGCCGTGGGATCCTGGGGGCACAAGTTTGCCCGACCGGATGGTCTGTTGCATGGCTACGGCATGATGAATGCACCGGGCGTCCCTCTCACCACCTCGCTCGTCATGGCCCGCAAGGCGGGTGTGGAGGATCCGGAGATATCGGAAGCGATTTCGAGGAGTACGCGCTTGCTGCGTTTCTATGTGGGCAAGGGCGCGGTGCCTTATGGGGATCACCATCCATGGACTCAGACCCATGAGGACAATGGCAAGTGCGGCATGGCGGCGGTCTTGTTTGATCTGTTGGGAGAAACCCAAAGCGCGGAGTTCTTCTCGCGCATGAGCGCGGCCTCACATGGGCCCGAACGCGATGGCGGGCACACGGGAAATTTTTTCAACATCCTTTGGTCGCTTCCCGCAGTGGCCCGCTCCGGACCGAATGCAAGTGGCGAGTGGATGCGCGAGTTCGGTGGCTGGTATTTCGATCTCGCGCGCCGCTGGGATGGCAGCTTCGTCCATCAAGGGCCACCGGAACCGGGAAACGACAAATATGCAGGATGGGATTGCAGCGGTGCCTATCTGCTCGCGTATTCGCTGCCCTTGAAACAACTCCTGCTCACCGGCAAGCAGCCCCCCACCATTCCGCAGTTGAAGGTTTTCGAAGCAAAAAGCCTCATCGCTGATGGACGGGGATGGTCGAACAAGGATCGCGATTCGTTTTACCAGAAACTCGACGAAGTGGAACTGTTGCGCCGACTCCAATCGTGGTCGCCGATTGTCCGTGGACGGGCCGCCACCGCGATGGCGAAGCGCAAGGACTTGCCGCTCGCCCCCATCATCGGGTTGCTCGAATCCGATTCCATCGCTGCCCGCATCGGCGCGTGTCAGGCTATGGAAGCGATGAAATCGCGAGCCGCGCCCGCCGTGCCGCAGCTTCGCAAGACCCTCGATCACCCGGACCTGTGGCTGCGGATCAAGGCGGCTGACGCGCTCGCGGCGATCGGTCCGGCGGCCATGCCTGCGGTTCCGCAAATGCTCGAACGCCTCGCCCGTGGCCCCACTCCCGATGATCCCCGGGGCATGGAACAGCGCTTTCTCTGCTTTTCTGTTTTTGGTGGCTTGTTGGACAAGTCTCTCGATGGCGTGGATCGCGACTTGCTCCTCAAAGCGGTGCGGCTCGGACTTCGCAATGAGGATGGCCGTGCCCGGGGCGATGTGGGTTCGGTCTATCAACGACTCACCTATGACGAAATCCGCCCTTTGCTACCTGCCATTCGCGAGGCCATCATCAAACCCGCTCCAAGTGGCGAGATGTTCGCCGATGGCATCCGCCTCAAGGGTTGTGAAATCCTGGCCAAGCACCGCATCCGCGATGGCATGGAACTCACCCTGCAACTCTTTGATCTCGACCGCTGGGGCAAAGGTCCACGCCTCAAGCGATGTTTCGAGATCCTCGCCTCTTATGGTTCCGCCGCGAAACCGATCGTTCCCAAGCTGCGCGAAGTGGAACAACAACTTCTCGTCCATTCCGAATCCAAGTCCCTCAAGCCCCGCATCGACCAACTCCAGTCGCTCATCCGGAGCATCGAATCCTCATCCGCAGTGATCGAACTGCGCGAGATGGATCCATAAACCCGGATTCCGAAGCTGACTCGAAGCACAGGAAGAGGCATGCACCTGATGACTCATGCCGGTGGAAAGGAGCGGGTTCATTCTGAACCCTGTCTCCAGCGGACATGTTGTCCGCCGAACTGACTTCGATTTGGCCGACAATAAAGATTTATGCAACTACTGGCCATAGACTCCCGGAGCGCTATCGCCGGTTGCCACGAGCGTCTTGTCCGCCTTGGCGTCTTTCGCCGCTTGTTACTTTGACTCGTAGAATGGCTGGTCGCGTGCTGCTGAATTGAAGTCATTAACGATCTTCGAGAGCCACACTTTATCGGCATCAACACACTTCAGAGTCACCGCCGTGGTCATCAACTGTGGCGGCAAACATCGACGAAGGCATTCAAGCGACGCACGAACAATATCTTCCTTGGGGTATTTACCCGACTTGTGATGAGCAAATTTGGTAGCATCCAGGACGATAAATGGCTCGGAGCCGATTGCCCCGAGGTCGTTGGTAGAGAACCTGATACCACTAATCGAGGCGAGATTCAAATCCGCTGTAGCTTGCTGGGGGTTATCCGTGGGTGGAACATTGCGGACATGAATTAGATCGATTGCAGATCCAGCGCTGTTGGCATACCAATGATGGCAAGTTACCTGAACAACCTTGACGACGCCCGAGCCCAGCCCGGCCAAAGGTTGGTAGGTTGTCGTAAGAGCTGACTCACCTGCAATCGCCGCACTTGCGATTACCCAGATTGATGAGATTGCGAGGATGGTTTTCATTGTATTGGTAAACGATGAGCGCATCGCTCGGTGCATGAAAGGAGAGTCTATGAAAAGCAATTGGAAAGTTTATGCACCGTTGCGTGGCGTGACTCGTTCGGCGATTCCAGTTTCCTCGTGGACTCCTGTTGAACCGAAGAATCTGCTTCGGTACTGAAAAGCAAGTAAGAACCCGACGATGGCAGGTAGCTCGCCGTACAATACCCGCGTCATCAACCAAACTGATACGAGCAGTAAGGTCCAAAACATCCAGCGCGGCGGAGTCGTGAGAACCTTGAGAGTGGCGGTCCACGCCAGTGCAACTCCCAATGCCATCAATGATGCCCTGAAGCATATTCCGTGCAGTGTGTGGGTAATGACCTCCGAGGGATCCCCAAACATGGAAATGCGCTGATGGATCACAGGTGCCACAATCATGAGGACACCGACTACGATTAAGTATGGGATGGGTCTTTTCATTGTCTCTGTGTAGGTTTGGCGATCCCGGAAGCTACCCGAGTTATTCTGAGACTGCCAGTGCGTAAATTTCTAGTTTTCTGCGGACGTGAGGGCGCATCTACGGCGGGATGGAACCCTGTGACCCAGGCGCTGCCCTGGGGTGGCATGTTTCGCACCGTTGGTGCTGAAGAATCGCACACTTCCTGCTCCATGCTTCATGCCATTAACCCGTTTGGGATGGACACAAGATTGGCAGGCTGGCTCGGATGCGGGATCATGGGTCGCGTGATGAAGTTGTTTCTCTATCTTGCGTTGGTGTTCGCAGCATGGACCTCTGCCACAGGGTTCGCGCTTGAAGCCAAGCGTTCCCTTGCGGGCGAGTGGCGTTTTGAAATGGATCGGGCGGATGCGGGGGTGGATGCCACCTGGTTTTCCCGCGAGTTGAAGGACAGGATCCGATTGCCCGGAGTGTTGCAGTCCCAGGGTTTCGGCGATGAGATCAGCGAGGAGACGCCTTGGGTGTTGGGGCTCGGTGGCGAGTGGTGGAAACTGCAATCCAAGGAACTCCGGGAAAGCTTCTCCAAGCCGGGCCATGTCGAGGTGCCCTTTCTTTCCCAACCGCCGCGCCACTATCTGGGAGCCGCGTGGTATCAACGCGAGATCGAGATTCCGCAGGATTGGAAGAATCAGCGTGTGGTGTTGTTCCTTGAACGCCCTCGCTGGGAGTCGGTTGTCTGGTTGGATGACCGGCGGGTCGGATCCGCGCGCAGTTTGGTGGCACCGCACGAGTTTGAGCTTGGTTTGTTAGAGCCCGGTCGTCATCGCTTGAGCATCCGCCTGGACAACCGGCAGATCGTGCGGGATGAAAAGGAAAACGGCAACATGCCAAATGCCCACGCCATTTCCGACGCGCTCGGGTCCACATGGAACGGCATCGCCGGGCGGATCGAACTTCGTGCGACACCTCAAGTATGGCTTGCCGATGTGCAGGCCTTTCCAAACGTGGGGGATAAGTCCGTGAGGTTCAAAGTCCAAATCGGCAACCTCACCGGCAAGCCGGGCGATGGCACACTGAGTGCGGGGGATCGCAAGATGCCGGTGAGTTGGGATGCCGACGGTGGTTACGCCGAAATCATCGTTCCGCTCGGGCCGGATGCCATGACATGGGATGAGTTCCAGCCGCACCTCCACACGCTCAAGGTCTCATTGGCAAGTCCGGCAGGCCCACATGAGAAGGAGATCCGCTTCGGCCTGCGTGAAGTCACCTGGCGCGGCAAAGACCTGCTGGTCAATGGCCGGGTGGTCAATCTCCGCACCACTCACTTCGGGTTGGATTTTCCTCTAACAGGATACCCGGCCACGGATGTGGAGTCATGGAAACAGATCATCCGCCGTTGTCAGGAGTTTGGCCTCAATGGCATTCGCTTTCATTCCTGCTGTCCGCCGGAGGCGGCCTTTGCCGCTGCGGATGAACTGGGCTTCTATCTGCAAGCGGAGTGCGGACTATGGGCACCTTTTTACAAGGATGGCACGTTCACCCGTTATCTTGAGGAGGAAACACCGCTGCTGCTGCGGGCTTATGGAAATCATCCCTCGTTTCTCCTGTTCTCACCCGCCAACGAACCGTCCGGCCGCTATACCGAAGTGACGCCCCAGTGGGCCAAACATTGGTATGGCATTGATCCCCGGCGGCTCTACTCCGCAGGCACGGGGTGGAACCGTCCGGAACAAGTCTTTGGTGGTGCGCAAGTCGCCGGGTTGGTGCGCTTCGGCAAAGGGGAATTGCGGAATAGCACGGGTTGGTTCGGAGAGGATTTCCGCAGCGCGCTCGAAGGGGTGGAAATCCCGGTGCTTGCCCATGAAATCGGCCAATGGTGCGCCTACCCGGACTTCGAGGTGATTGAGAAATTCACCGGTTACATGCGGCCATCCAACTATCGGATTTTTCGTCACATAGCGGAAAAGAACGGTCTCTTGGATCAAAACCGCGACCTCGCGTGGGCATCGGGAAAGTTTCAACTCGCCTGTTACAAAGAAGAACTCGAAGCCAATCTCCGCACACCCGGATTGGCTGGGCATCAGATGTTGGACATCCGCGACTATCTTGGCCAGGGCACCGCATTGATTGGTGTGCTGGATGCATTCTGGGAGCCGAAATCCTATGTCAGTGCGCAAGAGTTCCGTCGCTTTCACAGTGAGTCGGTGCCGCTTGCCCGCTTGAAGAAACGCATCTTCACCACTGCGGAAACTTTGTCATGTGATGTGGAATTCTATCATTTTGGCAAGGCTCCGCTGGCTGCTGCCAGGCCGGTTTGGAAAATCACCGGACCCGATGGCAAAGCCATCATCGAGGGTGAATGGCCCGCGCGCGACATCCCTCTCGGGAAAAACATTCCGCTGGGGCAGTTGAGTGCGTCGCTCGCCTCACTGCCTGCACCGGCGGCATACAAACTCGTCGTCGGACTGGAGGGGACTCGCATCGAGAATGATTGGAATTTCTGGGTTTACCCAGCTGAGGATGTCGTTCCCGCGCCGGCTGTTTCGGATGGGGTTTTGGTTTCCAGCGATTGGAATGAGGTCGCGGCGCACTTGGAAAAACAGGGGAAGGCCATCTTCACTCCAAAGCATCTCGATCCCGCCACTTCTCCGCCCATGAAGCGCACGCCGATTTTCTGGAACATCCAGATGACCGTCCGCCCGCCCCGCAATCCGGTCCCGCGCTTTGATGCGATGCTTGGTTTGTTATGTGATACTCATCACCCCGCGCTTGCCCGTTTTCCGACAGAACGTTTCTGCGATTGGCAATGGACCTCGATCATCCATGGTGTGCGTTCGGTCAATCTAACATCCGCACCGGCAGATCTCCGACCGATTGTTGCGGCGATTGATGACTGGAACCGCAACTGGCGGCTGGGTGTGATTTTCGAGTGTCGCAGCGGCCCGGGGAACTTGCTCGTTTGCGCCATTCCGCTCGACAAGAAGGATCCCGTGACCCGCCAACTCCGTGCCTCGTTGATCGGCTATGCTGCCAGTGATGCCTTCCGACCGACCACCACTCTCACGCCGCAACAGGCGCAGCAGTTATGGAATCCAGGTCCCGGAGCGTCACCCGCTCCAGGCACGAGGCAATTCGATCCTGACCTTGATGATGGAAGTGGCAAGCGACCGCCGGAACCATGATCCGTGGGCTGCAACGTTTGCGGAGGGTTCGGTTTCCTATGGTGGGATGAGCATCACGGTGAGTGATGTCGGTCCTGGCATGATCCACAGTTGGGCATACGAGACTTTTCCAGGTGTTGCGATTGCCGCCGGTGCCTGTCGCAATGCACGGCCCTCGCGTTGCGAAAACGAATGACGGACAGCCGGGACTGAAGCCCGCAAACAGTTCAATTGCCATCTGAAAATCAAGACGCTATCACCCTCGGCATGGGCAGCCAAAGCACGACGCATTCTCCTTCCGCCAGTGACAAGCGTGTAGGAAGAGGCATCTGTTGGATGATTCCCCAAATCTTGATAGGCGGGGACTCCAATCCGTCCCGCATTCGAAAACTGGCAGTCCTGGGTTTCAACAGCATCCTTTTCATTCTCATCGGATGGATCGCTGTGGTGAGCACGAAGGCCTTCTTGAATGTGGGAAGGGGGGATGATGTCCCTTTGCTGATTCTGGGGCTTCTGGGTTGTCTGGGGTGGATGCTTTGGGGCATCGTCCCCGCTCTTGACCGGATGATTCACGAGCCGGAACTCGGCGAACCCGAGCCAAGATCGGCCTCCTTGTGGAGGGTGGGGCTGCCATTCATTCTGGTGGAGTTGGTGCTTGTGACCAGCGTGATTCTGTTCGTGCTTCCGAGCAATCCGCACGGCATCCTGAAGGCATTGCTGCTTCCCGTGATGGCCCATGCGGTTCTACTCGTTCGCGGCCCATGGCTCGCCTTGATCGTGGTGATATGTTTTGCCATTCACTTCATCATCCTGTCGCGTCCCGGGATGGATTTCTTTCTGGAGGCTGTGTTTACGATTGTCTGCGTCCAGATGGTCGTCGCCACGGAGCGCAGTTATGTCGAGGCGCGGCGGATCGCGCTCCGTCTGGAAGCTGCCAACGCGGAGTTGGCGGCCCAGTCCCTGCAGGCAGAGGAACTCGCTGCGGCGCGCGAACGCAGCCGCTTGGCCCGCGAGGTTCACGATTTGATCGGCCATCATCTCACCGTCGTGCGGGTGCAGCTTGAGGCGGCCTTGAGCATTCACTCGAACGATCCCGGCAAAGCGATGGAAGCGGTCCGGAATGCCCGGGAATGTGCCGGCGAGGGGCTCAGGGAAATCCGGAGTTCCGTGGAGTCCCTGCGTGCGGGTCCCTTGGAAAACCGCTCGCTCTGCGAGGCGCTGCTGGCGCTTGTCACCGAGAGCGAGCGCGCAGGACAGAGAGTGCACCTGATCGTCGAGGGCAAAGAGAGGCCTGTGAGCGCTGCGACCGCGCTCACGATTTACCGGGCGGCCCAGGAGGCACTCACCAACGCAAGGAAGCATGTGCCTGACGCCCGGGTCACCCTGGAACTCTCATTTCTAACCGATAGTGAAGTGATACTTCGTGTGACGGACGATGGGCCGGGCCTGCCCGAGGATTTTTCGCCCGGATTCGGTTTGACCGGACTTCGCGAAAGGACTGCACTCATCGGCGGATCGCTGGTTATCAATCAGGATTCCAGATCCGGTTTCTCATTCGTCCTCAGCCTGCCCGCATGAAATCCATCCGAATTCTTCTTTGCGATGATCAAGCGTTGTTTCGCGATGGCTTGCGCATGCTCCTTTCGCTTCAACCGGATTTTGAAATCGTCGGTGAGGCCGAGGATGGCGATGCCGCGATCCAGGCGGCCGTCCGCTTGAAGCCGGATATCCTGCTCATGGACCTGCGCATGCCCGGGATGAGCGGGATCGAGGCGACGCGCCGCGTCCGGAGCAGTTGTGAGCAGACGCGTGTGATTGTTTTGACGACCTTCCGTGAGGACGAGGAGATCTTCGAATCCCTGCGTGCTGGCGCATGCGGCTATCTTTTGAAGGACATTCCGGCTGACCAATTGGCGGATGCCATCAGGACGGCCAATCAGGGAGGCACCTACCTTGAGCCCGGCGTGGCGTCGCGGGTGATCAAGGAGTTTTCCCGCTTGTCGGGACAGCCGGCACAGCGCTCACTGCTCGATTCCTACCAATTCTCGACCCGCGAGCTCGACGTGCTCCGACAGGTCTCTCGCGGCCGCACCAACAAGGAAATCTCCACCGCACTCCACATCAGCGAGGGGACGGTGAAAAACCATCTCACCTCGGTATTCTCCAGGCTGGGGGTGCAGGACCGCACTCAGGCAGCCCTGAAGGCGCGGGAATTGGGCGTCACGTGAGGTCATGCCCTCCCGTGACTCATTCATGACCTTTGGCTGATTGCGTACAATCGTGTCCCGGATGACAATAATTGTCATGTTGAGACCTCCACGCACACCCATCGCAACCCTGAATTCCGGCCTTCCGGGTGCCGTCCTGTCGTTCGCCTGTGACGCCGCTCCCATCGTTCATTGAATGAAGGTGTGCGATTTGCCGCCGTTCCGGTGAGGCAGATCGCCCCTCGTTTTCCTTGGCTCCGGCCCGGCCGCCGGTTCCCACCAACGGCCTTCAAACGTCAAACCGAATCCCAACAACACCAGATCCGAACCGGTCCCCCGATACCCATTCTTTGATGGAATGTCCGCACCGGACGGCAGTTTCTCGAATACCTTCGGATCCGAGAATGAATACGATCCTCGCTTCAACCCATGAAACCCATTCCAACTCCCCTACAATCCGCTTCCTCCAAGAGTGGTTTTGCCTTGGTGGTCACCCTGAGCCTGATGATCCTGCTGACGATCATCGCCGTGGGTTTGTTGACGCTTTCCAGCATCTCGTTGAGGGCCTCGGCGCAAGGATCATCAGCCAGCATCGCCCGCACCAACGCGCGGCTTGCGATGGTGCTTGCCTTGGGGGATTTGCAGAAATTCATGGGCCCGGACCAAAGTGTTTCAGCGACAGCATCGGCAGTCGTGGCGAATGCCAAGCGACCCCGGCTCACCGGAGCCTGGCGCTCCTGGCGTTGGACGCCCGGCAGTGGAAGCCCGGTTTACGCGGAAAAGAAGGATGGGTTCAAAGGCTGGTTGGTTTCCACGGCAAACCCCAAGGATTCCGCCGTTTTTTCATTTGGAGCAGGTGCGGAACCTTCCGGAGCAAACGCAGCCCCCTTGGTCGGCGATCCTGCGGATGAAAATGCACTCGCCTCCGTCAGTGGCGAGAAAGTCAAAGTCGGCGGTGCCAAGCAGTCAGGCAAGTTTGCATGGGCGGTTTTCGATGAAAGCACCAAGGCGGCGATCGACCTCGGCGATCCGGATGAGCTGCTGACCGAGGGTTTGGAAATCGCCTCGCGCGTCGCCCCCCATCGCTATCGGGCGGACGTCCTTCACCCGGGCCTGGCGTCTCTGAGGAAACCCGACAACCTGATATCTCTCGAAACCGCAGTGGTTCCAGCGGGCGCCACCAATAAGTCCGAGTTCCATCGTCGTTTCCACGATTTCACCACCGGCAGCATCGGCTTGCTCACCGATACCGGCCGCG
>JALOTR010000608.1 GCA_025457805.1 Akkermansiaceae bacterium
GCCCTTTTGTGCAGTGCCGCGTTTGCCGCGTGGACCTGGTTCCGCCCCTATGCGTGGAAAGCGGATCCGGCGGCGGGCAGCCGCATCGAGACCGCGCAGGTGAGGAGTGACTCGGGCTTCTTCTGGCTGGATTTGCATCTCAAGGTGAATGACGGCAGCAGCCATGATCTGATGAAACCCGTGCGGCTCATGACCGGCAGCGGCCGCAAACTTGAACCGGCGGACACCACGATGGGCGGTGGACCTGAAACAGGCACCACCGATCTGTGGTTCAAATTCTGGCTGGAACCCGACGATTTCAACGGTCCCATGAAATTGCAGATCAACGATGGAACTCTGGCCGTGCGCACGGGAAGCGGCGTCCCCTCGTTGGGAGCTTCGAAGCTGGAAGTTTTCCCAACCCAAAACTGGTGATTTCCCATGAGCTGGCTCCTGATCGACAACTCCAACACCCGCACCAAGTTCGCCCTCGGAAATGCGGACGCGCTTGAAACCTGGCGCGGCGTCATCACCACGGCGGACATCACCCGGGAGGCGGTGGAAACGCTGCTCAAGGAAGTTCGATTCGATGCCGTCATCGTCTGCTCCGTGGTGCCCGCCAAGGCGGAAATCCTGCGATCCTGTTTCGAGGGTCGGTGGCCGCTGCATTTCCTGGATTTCCGCAGCCCCTTGGGAATGGCCATCGATTACCCGCTGCCCACCCAGATCGGCGCGGACCGTTTGGCGAATGCTGCCGGAGTGGTGAGCCGCCACGGCGCGCCTGCCATCGTCATCGACTTCGGCACCGCCGTCACCTTCGACGTCATTTCCGATCAACCCGCCTACTGCGGCGGAGTCATCGCCCCCGGGCTGGGTGCGATGTCCGGGTATTTGCCTCAAAAAACCGCGCTGCTTCCTGCCATCGAGTTGGAAGAACCCGACTCCGCCATCGGCAAATCCACCATCCACGCCATGCAGGTGGGTGCCGTGTATGGTTATCGGGGGCTGGTGAGGGAAATCATCCACCGGCTGCGCTCCGAAATGGCGGGAAAAGTCCGCATCGTCGCCACCGGAGGGGACGCGGCATTGATCGCCCGCGGATTGCCGGAAATCGAGGCAGTGGACGCGGACATCACGCTCGACGGACTCCGGCAAGTGGCGGCGCGGGTTTTCGGCTGATGCCGTGGTGGGATTTTTGATGGAAAAATGCCGTGCATTTGTTGCTCCGTTCTGATAGCGGCGTGATTGATATGAATGGCAGTCATTTGGCGATTGGGGTGGATTTCGGCGCGAGCAACATTAGGACCGGAGTGGTCTATCAGAGCCATGTCATTGATCACGCGCCACCGCTGGCCACCCGCGAGTTTGATGAACCGGAGGCATTGATCGATGCCATCGCCCGGAATGTGAACGAACTCCGCTCCAAGCACCCGGGCGTGGAGGCGCTGGGAGCCGGGCTGCCGGGATTCGTGGACTACCACAAAGGCTGGGTCCACCATCTCACCCATGTCCCCTCCTGGTCGTCGATTCCCTTGGGGAGAATCCTCGAACAAAAAACCAGCCTGCCCACCGTGGTGGACAACCGCGCCAACTGCATGGCCATCGCCGAGTGGCGCTGTGGCGCGGCGCGCGGGCTGCAGGATGCGGTTTTCATCAATCTGGAAACCGGCGTCGGCGGAGCCATCGTGGCCAATGGCCAATTGATCCGCGGCTCGCGGCATGTTGCCGGTGAGATCGGCCAGACATCGCTGGACTGGCAAGGCCGGATGGGTGGATTTGGAAATCCCGGGGCGATGGAAAAATACCTGGGCAGCCAGGAAATCGGCAACGACGCCCGCGACGCCTACGAGGCGGCCGGAGTCACGAAACCCGCCAGCGATTGCACGTTGAAAGCGCTGATTGCCGCCGGGCACCAGAAGGATCCCGTCGCCCTTGAGCTGTGGCAGGGCATCGGGCGGAAACTTGCCACCTCGCTGGCCAATGCCTGTTGGCTGCTCAATCCCGAAGCGGTGGTCATCGGCGGCACCATGACCCGTGGCGGGGAATTGCTGTTCAAGCCCTTGCGCGATCACTTGTTTGAAATGCTTTCCTACCCTTTCAAGGATCACCTGATGGTCTTGCCCGCTGCATTTGGCCGCGAATCGGGCACCATCGGTGCGGCGGCGCTGGCCTTGGAGGGCGAGCAAATGAGCGTTTGAGTGTTTAAGCGTTTGATTCCTGCCATTTCCGGAATAGGGAAGACTCTCATCATGAAAACGCCCCTCGATCTCAATCGCCGCCAGTTCGCACAAATCGGAGTCATGGCCGCTGCCGCCACCCTTCTCCCGGGCCGCGCCGCAGCTGCTGAAGCTCCTGCCATCGCCCTGCCTCCCCTGCCCTATGCGTTCGATGCGCTGGAGCCGCACTTCGATGCGAAAACGATGGAAATCCATCACGGAAAACACCACGCCGCCTACATCGCCGGACTCACCACCGCCTTGGCCAGCGCGCCGGACCTTGCGGCGAAAAAGCTCGAAACCTTGCTCGCCGAGCTGCCAGCCGTGGGCGATGAAAAACTCCGCGCGCCGCTCCGCAATCACGGCGGCGGTCATTGGAATCACACGTTTTTCTGGGAAACCCTCGCCCCGGCGGCCAAGTCCGGCCAACCGTCCGAAGCACTCGCCGTCGCGATCCAATCGGCCTTCGGCTCGATGGACAATTTCAAGAAAGCCTTCGGCGAGGCGGCGACCAAACGTTTCGGCTCCGGCTGGGCCTGGCTGATCGTCAAGGACGGCAAGCTCGCGATCACCTCGACGCCGAATCAGGACAACCCGCTGATGGACGTGGCCGAGGTCCGCGGCACGCCGATCCTCGGGCTGGATGTCTGGGAGCACGCCTACTACCTGAAGTACCAGTACAAGCGCGGCGATTACATCGGCGCCTGGTGGGACGTGGTCAACTGGACCGAAGTCAGCCGGCGCTATGCGGAAGCGACCGCCGCT
>JALOTR010000609.1 GCA_025457805.1 Akkermansiaceae bacterium
CCGAACTTCGCCAACTGCGGAATCACCGTATAAAGGCAAAACACCATCGCAATCGTGGTGAGGAAGGCCCAACGCCGGTTGCGCAGGACCGAACCGGTGACCAGGCCGGTGAAATGATATAACAAGGTGGTCACAAAAAGGATGACATAGAGGGGCCCCCAATACTTCAACTCCACTTCGCCCTGCCAAAGGCACCAGGCGGTGAATGGCAAGGTCACGAGGACCATCGCATATTCGCGGACAGGCAGACCGAAAAGATATCCCATCACCTTCGCGACTGGCGACATGGGGATAAGCCGCTGATAATCGATCACGCCTTCATCGCGTTCCGCCGTCATGCCACCAGCCACCTGCGCGGTGCCGATGACAAACAAAACAAAACTTTGGATCGCAAACAACGCAATGCCCGCAGGCCTCACGGCATCCGCCGGAGTCATGTCAAAACGTCCGCCGATGGAAGTGGACAAGGCCACGCTGAAGCCCGCCACCAGCAGCGTGATCAACAAGGCAATCCCCGCGCCGCGCGGGCGGAGGCGGGAACGGCAGTAGCGCAGGAAAATCGGATTCGACCACACCTTCCACGCGGGATGGCGAACGGTTGGCGTCGTGGCAGGAGAGGAATCCATCATTTCAAGAGAGCCGGTTGTTTTCCGCCACTTCCACGAGGATGTCCTCGAACGAAGAACGTTTTTCCTCGAAGGCCCGCAGGCGGATGCCGAGATGGATGAGGCCTTCCATGATGGCGGCTTGTGATTCGTCATCGCCCTTGAAGCCGAACACGATGTGATCTTCGGCGATGCGCAGGTCATGCACGGATGGCTGCGCGGAAATCCATTCCGCCGCTTCCTCCGCACGGCCCAGCACGATGGCGGTAAGGGTGCGCTCGTTGCTGCCAAGCTGTTGGCGCACTTGATCCACGGTGCCGGATGCGAGCAGCGTGCCGCGATTCATCACGCACAGGGACGAGCACATTTCCGCGAGTTCGCTCAGGATGTGGGAACTTACAAACACCGTGGCGCCGGTATCCGCAATCCGCCGCAGGGCGTTGCGCATGTCTCGCCGCGCGAGTGGATCGAGGCCGCTGGCCGGTT
Organism: Akkermansiaceae bacterium; assembly: GCA_025457805.1. Taxonomy (GTDB): domain Bacteria; phylum Verrucomicrobiota; class Verrucomicrobiia; order Verrucomicrobiales; family Akkermansiaceae; genus Luteolibacter. Next base: position 1,092 of record JALOTR010000609.1, read on the forward strand.
CATCGAGAATCATCACGCGCGGCGAATGCAGTAAGGTTTTTGCCAGCACCACCCGCTGGGTTTGACCGCGGGATAGCTCCTTGCACCAAGAGCCGCGCTTGTCGGTGAGGCCCACTTCCTCAAGGCAGTGCGCCACGCGATCGAGGCGCTGCGAACGATTGCCGAGCCCATAGGCATTGGCATGAAATTCAAGGAACTCGCCCACCTTCAAATCCGAGGGCACCGGCGCGAGATCCGGCATGTAGCCGATGATGCGGCGCGCGCTTTCCAGATCTTCCAACACATCCACGCCATCCAGAAAGACATCCCCATAGGTCGGCTCCATCAAGGTGGTGAGCACGCGGAAGGTGCTGGTTTTTCCCGCGCCATTGGGACCGACCAATCCGAACACCTCACCCCGCGGAACGGTGAGAGTGAGATCATTTACCGCCACAAAATCCCCGTAATCCACCCGCAGGGAGCGGATATCGATGGCGTGGTTGGCATCACTCATAACTCGTCGAAATCCTCGCTCAAGGGGTCCCAATCCGGCGGCAGGGAAAGTCCCATCGCTTCCAAATCGCGTGCCGCCTTGTCGCGGCGACTTTGTTTCTCGGCTTCCAGTTTCTCCCGTTGATCCGGACGCAACACGGACAACATCGCCTCTTGGCTCGTGCGTCCGCTGGTGTTGCCAATCTCGCCGCTGCCGCCCTCGAGTTTCATCGCAGGATCGTAATCCCTGGAACCACGCGCCATGATGCCGAAGACCTGGTCGCGTTGTGCATCATCGAGCTGGACGATGTTGTCCAGCCGCTGGGTGCGCGCATCCGCATCCTGCTGCACGCGTTCGACGCGCTCGGTCATGCGGTCCGCTTGAAACGATGTAAGCTTGGAGCCTGTGAGGTTTTTCTCCATGAAGGCATCCAGCCCATCATCCGGGCGAAGGTCTTTCATCGCCCTTGCCATATCTTCGGTGGTGATACCGTCCTGGGTCACGATATCGGTCCAGCGTTTGGCGTTTTCCTCAGCCTTGGCCTCGAACCATTTCTTGAGCGATTCCTGCTGCGGTTGTGTGAGATCATACTTTCGCGCAAGTTCGCCGGTCATGCGGTCGATATCCGCGCGTTGTTGGACCACGCGCATGCGGTCGAAGATTGGTGCCAGATCGCGGAAAACCGGCTGAGTGGCGCGCAGCACATCGTCCGGCGTGACGGGTCGGCCTTCCTTGAAATCTTCCGCAATGCTGCGGGCTCCATCGGCAAGCGTGCGGCCGTTCTTGCGCCGCGCGGCGCGCGGATCCGCTGCTTCGAGCGCGGCGATGCGGTTTTGCGCGTTCTTGAGATCGAGTTCCAGCTTGGCGGCGCGCTGCTCGGGCGAGCCCTCGGCTCCCGGCAGGCTTTGTTGGAACATCACCGCGCCCGCACCGCCGATGACGAGACCGATGACAAGCGGAACAAACTGGCGGATGGCGGAGGGGAGGCTCACGAGAAGTTAGAAAGAGACAGCAATCTAATCAACCGAAGGCGGCGGCCGGATTTGTTCAACCGTTTTTCCCGGTGAGAACAGCGAAGGCCGCCTTCGCCATTTCCGCCGCGCCCTCGGTGTTGGGATGCACACGGTCGGGCAGGAGTTGGGGCTTGTCGGCCAGTGCCGCGTGCATGTCGATGATGCCGAGTTTCATCTTCGCAGCGAGGGCATCCAGGCGCTTGATCTGCTCTTGCACGCCCGCTTCGTTGATGCCGAAATTTCCGGCACCCGGCACCGGACAAGGCCTGCACACATAAATGCGGGGTTTGCTTTCCAAGGCTTGGAAAGATTCGATGAGCGCGGTGTAATCGGCCACATACTCGCCCTCGTGTTTCCAGTTCTGGGGCTTGGTGTCATTGGT
>JALOTR010000610.1 GCA_025457805.1 Akkermansiaceae bacterium
CGGAGGCTCTTCGAGGGTTTTGAGAAAGGCGTTCGCCGCCTGATCGTTCATCCGATCCGCCTCAGCGATGACTCCCACTTTGCAGGCCCCTCCCGGTGCGGCGAGGTGCAGGGTGTGTTCCAGACTGCGGATTTCATCCACCCCGATGCGACGGGATTTCATGCGAGGGCGAATCACCCGGATCCAGCCGCTTTCCAGTTCATCCAAAGGCGGTGTCTCCACCACCACCGGCTCGCCAAACAAATCAAAGCCACCGCTCCCGGCAGTGCCGCTGACCAATTGGATGATGCGGGCGGCCAGGTTTTCCTTGCCGGAACCATGCGCCCCACTGATCAGGAAGGCATGCGCCAGGCGTCCCCGCTGATGGGCGGAGGAAATGAGGTCGTATACCTTGTCAGCGGTGTAGGCCATGCGCGCGAATCGTGTCCGGAACTCGCCCGGGGGCAATCAAAAACCTGCCCATAAGACGCAGGACTCCCCGCAAGATCCGCCCGGTCTTTGCACAGCGATGCAGGGAAACCGCACTCGACAGCAAGCCGCTGCGGTTTCACCCTTTGCCCATGGATTGCAACAACGTATTCGCCGCCCGGGGCGGCAAGGCCGAGGTCGAGGAGGGATTGGATTTCGCCCCCAAATTCGACAAGGACGGGCTGATTCCAGCGCTGGCCATGGATGCCACCAGCCGGGAGCCATTGATGCTCGCTTACATGAATGAGGAATCCCTGCGCCGGACTCTCGAAATCGGCGAGGCGGTTTACTGGTCGCGCTCGCGGCAGGAATTCTGGCACAAGGGAGCCACTTCCGGACATATCCAGCGCGTGGTGGAAATCCGCACGGACTGCGATCAGGACGCCATCATCCTCATGGTCGAGCAAATCGGCGCCGGAGCCTGCCACACGGGTCGCGAATCCTGCTTCTACCGGAAAATCATTCCTTCCGCCGATGGCCGGAACTCGAAGCTGGTTCTCATCGGCCCGGACAAAACCTTCGATCCCGCCGCCGTTTACGGAAAACCGTGAATTTCCCTGAAATCTCCATTTTCTCCGAATTTCGCGGTTGCAATCGGCAAATTGATCCGCTAGCTCTCCCGCCCCGCGCGACAGGGCACACCGCATTGGCCGCGCATTTCACACCCATTTCCAGCGAAAGAGGACCCCATGACCATCATTGACAAGATCGAGCAAGAGCAACTGAAACAAGACGTCACCCCCTTCAACGTGGGCGATACCGTCAAGGTCCATTGCCGGGTGGTGGAAGGCGGCAAGGAGCGTATCCAGATTTTCGAAGGCCTGGTGATCGCCCGCAGCGGTTCCGGAGTGAATGCCGCTTTCACGGTTCGCAAGATTTCCTACGGTGAAGGCGTCGAGCGCGTATTCCCCGTGCACACACCGCGTATCGCCAAGATCGAGGTTACCAACAAAGGCAAGGTCCGCCGCGCCAAGTTGAACTACCTCCGCAGCCGCGTCGGCAAGCGTGCCCTCCTTGTCAAGAGCGCCAACTGATCCCCGCCGATCCCCGATCTCATTTTCAAACGCCCCATCCGGATTCCGGGTGGGGCGTTTTTTGTGGGACGCAGCCTGAGATTTCCGCTTTCCCAAGTCCCATGACCGCGCCACCTTCCCGGCGTGCGCATTCCCGTCCCTGTCGTGATTTTCCTCTGCCTCGCCGTCATCGGCGGCGTGTGGTGGAAGGGCACGCTCGGTGCGGATTTCCTGACTCCGCCCTCAGAGGATAAGCTCGCCCTCGTTCGCGCACACGTCGCCGCCTCCATGCCCCCGGCGGATCATTTGGAAACCCCGCTTCCCACTCCCGCCGCGCCACCACCGCCGCCCAAGTTCGAGGAAGTGAAACCAACCCCATCTGTCGATGCTGGAGACCTCAATGCTGCGCCGACCCTGGCGGAATACAAGGATCTCGCGGAAAAAGGTGCCAGCCACTATACCGAACTTGCCGTGATGTTGGAGGTGGAAGGTCAATTCCAGCGGGCCCTGCTCGCCTGGGAACGGGTTCTCGATTTTGGAAGTCCGAATCCAGCCCAAGCCACGGCCGCCATTGCCTCCATCAAGCGCCTGCGCCCCACGCTTCCCGATTGGAACCCGCAACCTGCCACCGGCATCCCCATCGTGCTCCAAGCCGGAACCGGCAGCAAAACCGTCAAAGTGCTGGAACCCCTGCTCGCGGCCTGCGCCAGGGAGTTGGAGAAATCCTCGTCCGGCATCCTTCGGGTCACCTCCAAAATCACACCCGGGAAAAACAGCAAACGCAGCAACTCCAATCCCGCCCCCATCGCCGTTTGGCTCACCGGTCCTGCCAAGGACTCCCAATCCACCGAAGTGCTTTCCTTCACACTCACCAGTCCGGACACCCTGCCTGAAGAACTCCGGAAAACCGCATTCGAGCTGGTCCGCTCCCACCTCGCCACCCACGCCGTCCGCAAAATCCTCCCCCTGCCAGCGGAGGGCCCCGCCCAGGACGCACTCAACAGCCACATCACCCGCCTGGACTGGCAGAAACTCGGCAGCGCCCTCAATCAGACGGTCGAGAAACCCTGATGCGTGAGGCAGATTTCAAATTCCCCCTGAGTTTATCCTAAGTTTTCCCGAATCGCGGACGTTGTCCCAACGCCTCGGAATCATCCCCAAAAGCCAGCCCACTCATCATGATCCGCCGCATCCTGCTTCCCACCCTGCTCATGTGGAACACCTCCGCATTTGCACAAGACCGCTCGCCCATCGAACCAAGCTCCTTGCCCGCCCCCGATCAAGCGGTGGAACCCGTCAAGCCTACCATCGAAAAGCTCGATGAAAACCGCTTCCGTATCGGCGATATCACCTTCGATCAAAAGACCCGCGAAGTCCGCTTCCCCTGCAAGGTCAACATGACGGACGGCCTGCTGGAATACCTCTTGGTTCACCAGAACGGCAAGGTGCACGAGTCCTTGTTTGTCACTGAAATT
>JALOTR010000029.1 GCA_025457805.1 Akkermansiaceae bacterium
AGCACGGCCTTCAAAGTGCCGGCGCTGCGTTTTGTCAGATCGGCATATTCCTGGAGGGAGGACGTGGTGGCGTAGCGGTGATGGAGCAATTCGCGGTCTTGGGGACGCAGCTTTTGGAGACATTTCCGCAGGGCAAGGTGACGTTCTTCGAGTTCATCCGGCTCGACCTCGAAGCCCGGTGCCATGCGCTGGATGAGGTCATCGTCGAACACCAGCCAACCCTGCGATACCAGCCTTCGCCGGTGATTGAGAATGTGATAACGGATGGTCTGGAATGCCCATGCCTTGAAATTGGTGCCCAGTTCAAACGAATCGCGCCGTTGCCAGAGGGTGATGTTCACCTCCTGGAGAAGATCGCGCGCGCCGGATCCCCCCGGCGCGAGTGATCGGATGTATGCGAGCATCGATGTCTGGTGGTTGGTCAACTCTCGGACAAATTCCTCAGACCCAGCATCGGCATTCGGGTTTTGGCTCATGCTGGCTGAGTATCCGGAAATGTCCCGCCCTCCGCAAGCGGTTTAGTCGGATGGGAAAAATATCCCGCACACTGGCAGCCCGCATGGCCTCAGATGAACCGATTGTAATCCGGCCACAGCCCAGAAATTCATCTGAAACGGGCAGCTTATCCGCAAATCCGCATGGCCACCCGGGTGCCAGACGGCTACTCTGCGATTTGCCATGAAAATCCTGCTCATCGAGGACGAGAAGAAGATCGCCTCCTTCGTCAGAAAAGGCTTGGAGGCGCAAGGCTTTGTGGTCGATGCAAGTCACGATGGCGACGAGGGGTTCATCGCCGCCACCACGCGACCCTACGATGCCATCGTCCTCGACATCATGCTGCCGGGTCGGGATGGCCTGAGCATCCTCCGCGGCTTGCGCGAGAGGCGGATGGCCGTGCCGGTGATCCTGCTCACCGCCCGCGGCGAACTCAACGAGCGGCTGGAAGGTCTCAACCTCGGCGCGGATGACTACCTGACCAAACCCTTTTACATCGAGGAACTCATCGCCCGCCTCTACGTCGTCACCCGACGGGCCTCCGGATCGAGTCAAAGCATCCTTGAGGTGGCGGACCTCACCATCAACCTGCTCACCCGCGAAGTGGCACGCGGAGGGAGGAAAATCGAATTGACGGCGAGGGAGTTTGAGTTGTTGGAACATCTTGCACGATCCCCGGGCCGGGTCCTCACCCGGGCGCAGATCTGCGAACGGGTATGGAGTTATGATTTTGATCCCGGCACCAATCTCGTGGAAGTTTATATCCAGCGCCTGCGGAAGAAGGTGGACGCGGAATCCGCGGACAAGCTCATCGAAACCATCCGCGGTGTGGGATATCGCATGAAATCCAACGCATGAAACCCCTCCCCTTCCGCCTCAAGATCGCCTTGCTTTCCACAGCCATTTCAGGAGTGGTTCTGGCGGGTTTCGGAACAGCGGCTTATGCGATGATCGCAAGGCAGAAGACAGCGAACCTCGACAAGGAGATCCGCTCCCTTGCCATGCGCCATCGCGGTTGGCTGGCCAATCGCCAGGCCTTGCAACGGATCGATGACAACCTCGGTTTCATCTTCGGGGGAGATCCCTATGAAGATATCATCCTGTTGATTGCGGATCCAAGTGGCAAGGTGTTGTATGTTTCTCCGGATTGGCCGGAAAACATCGATCCCGGCACACTTGACACACGATTGTTAGATCATGGAAAACCCGCCCAAGCTGACAAGCCCGACGACAGTGGTGGCTTCCATGGAGGACGTGGTTGGGGCGGCGCTGGACGTGGGATGGGACCCGGAAACGGCCAGGTCTCCTTTACCAAATCACCGAAATTTCTCGATCATGGGCCATGGCGTCTCGGGATGATGGGAACCGCGGACATCACTCTGGTCATCGGATGGAACACCCGACAATCGAGTGCCGAACTCACCCAACTCCGCAACGGATTTCTGATCGTGCTGCCCATTGCTCTTGCCATGGTGGGAATCGGCGGATGGATCGTGGCAGGACGCGCCCTGCGCCCGATCCGGGCGGTCGCGGACACAGCGGAACAGGTCACCGCCCGCGGGCTCGACCAACGGATCCCAGTGTCCGACGAGGATCCGGAAATCACCCGCCTCATCGAGGTCTTCAACCGCATGATGGACCGCTTGGAAGCCGGTTTCCAACAAGCCACCCGTTTCAGCGCGGATGCCTCCCATGAATTGCGGACACCACTTGCGATCATGCAGGGCGAGTTGGAAAACGCCTTGCAGGATGCGTCTCCGGGATCGAAGGAGCAGCTTGTCCTCGGCAATCTGTTAGAGGAAACCCAGCGACTGAAAACCATCACGGCGGGATTGCTTCTTCTCGCCCGCGCCGACTCGGGCGAGCTCAAGCCGGATTTCCAAATCCTCAACTTTGGCAGCATGCTCGATCCCATTATCGAAGACGCGCGGGCCATGTCGGAAGAGTTGGAGCTTCAATGGGAAACCCATATTGGTCCCAACGTTTTTGTTAGAGCGGATCCCGGCCTCCTGAGAACTGCGATTCTCAATCTGTTCGTCAACGCCGTGAAATACAATCAACCCAAAGGCAGAATCGAAGTTACGCTTTCCACTGAGAACGACCACGCCATCCTGAGCCTGGGCAACAGCGGTCCCGGAATACCTGAAGCGGATCGCGAGCGGATCTTCAACCGCTTCCACCGTGCGGACACCTCGCGAAACCGGAAGGTTGATGGTGTGGGTTTGGGGCTCAATCTCAGCCGGGAGATTCTGCGTGTGCATGGCGGCGATGTCGGATTGAAGGAAAGCAGGCCCGGATGGACCTGCTTTGAAATGAAACTCCGCCTCTCGGAGGTTCCGGAAAACACAGAGCCCAATCAAGACCCGCCCCGATAGCGCCGGCCTTTTCCTCGACCTGAAGGTTTGGTTTCCACGGCATCGCAAGCGCCGCCGCATCCACCGCACTGGTTTTCGCTCTTGAGGATTTTGCGGATCTCGGCAGCGGGCAGAGCCTCGGCTTTATACTTGCCACCACGGGATGTGAGATTGCGATGGAAGGCGCGGAAGTGGTTGTGCGATGCCGACTCCAGCGCGGAAAGCATTTCCTTGTGACGGGGAAAATCGATCTGTGCCTTGCGAAGTTCCGCGATGTCATGGTCTTCAAGCCGCGTTCCCACGCGGCATGCATCAGCGGGGCTCTTGGAACCCTCCGCCAACCATTGCGCAAATGTGGCATCCAGCCCTTCACTGACAAAACGTTTCCCATCGGCAGGCTTCGGAACTTCGATGCCCTCAGCCTTGAGAACCTCGGCCATCATTTCACGATGACGTGCTTCCGAGTGCGGGATGTTTTTCAATGGCATGATATCCGGATGCATCTTGCCGAGCGCGACATAGAGATCATGGGCGAGGATTTCATCTTCATAGAGACGGATCAGATCCGCAGGGTTGGCTGCCATCGCGGCAAGACTGCCAGCGAACAGAAACAAGTTGGAGATAAGTCGGATTTTCATGGGATAAAATGATGGATTAACAAAATGATGCTTGAGAAAAAAGCGCCCGGGCGATGATTGCTCGCCGCCCGGACACAGATGGATAGGAGGATCAATCGCCGGATCCGCAGTTGCCGCCACCGCCACAGGAACCACTGCCGTCACGGGCTCCGCCGCGCTTGCGCTGGCCTTGGCCTTCACCATTTCCCTGGCCATTGCCCTGCCGTTTACCTTTTCCATTGCGGACGCCGTCATTCGCGCAATCGCCGCCGGCTTTTTGGAATTGTTCCTGTCTTGCGGATCGCTCCGCATCGTTTTTCGGAGGTCCATACTGGCCTCCACCCCTACGGCCCGGGCCGCCTTGGGCGAGGACAGTTCCGGCGGAGAGTGTGGCAATGAGAATGATGATGCTGATGTTTTTGGTTTTCATGATCTTTGTGGTTTTTGATTTGGATTGAGCGGAACAGCATCCATCGCGATCCGTTCCATCCGTAGGAAACCCCATGACCCTTTGTTTTTCCCCTTTGGAGACATTACAAAATATTTATATGAAGGTCCTCCACAACACGAACACTGCGGTCGCAAGCACCAACAGGCCAAATGCACGCTTCAACTGCTTTTCAGGCAGCTTGGAAGCCATTTTACCGCCGACGAGAACACCGGCTGCCGCGATGAGGGAAAACCACAGGGCCAGCGACCATGGCACGGCTGCATCATCGAGATGACTCAGGAATCCGGCGGCTGAGTTGCAGGAGATGATTGCCAGCGAGGTCCCGGTCGCCATGCGGATTGGCAAGCGGGCGAACTTCACCAGTGCGGGCATCAACAGGAATCCCCCGCCGACACCGAGGAAGCCTGTGAGAACGCCCACGGCGAAGCCGGCCATCAGGCAGCGCAGGGGTTTGCATTCGGGGGCCGGTTCGATTGCGCTTTTTGCAGGCAGAAGCATTTTCACCGCGACTGCTGCCATCAATGCGGCGAAGCTCAGCATCAAGGCCTCGGGCGAGAGAAGGTGGGTGAGCTTCGATCCCAGATAGGCTCCGCTCATGCCGGAGATCACAAACATTCCTGCGGCCCTGAAATGCATCTCTCCGGCTCTTGCCCGCTGGATCGCCCCGGTGAGGGCGGCGGCACCGACGATGAGAAGACTCAGTCCCACCGCTTCGCGTGGCGGGACGCCGGCAAGATATACCAAAACCGGCAACGTGAGGATGCTGCCACCCGCGCCTGTCAGCCCCAGTGATAGACCGATGCCGATGGCTCCCACTAAGCCAAGCGCATTCATGGCGCGCGGACTCCGATACGCCAGATGCCACGCAGTTCATTGAGCCGATATCCGGTAGCCTTGTCATCCGGGTAGCTTGCAAGAATCGCGGCTCGGGTTTCCGCAGAGATATCATTATCGGAACCATGGCATTGCAGGCACAAAGGCTGGCTGGCAACGATGGGAAGGCGGACCAAGGTGGAACCATCCGCTTCCTGGGAGACTGCCGGTGAAGGCGGATTGCCCGCAAGAATCGCAGCACGGAAACTTTCAATCGCCGCCAAGTCCGCACCCGTTGCCATCTGGGATGGATTGCGTGGGCGGTCACTCAGGCGGATCATTGAAAGTTCTCGCTCGCCGGCAACCTTGGAAACCAATGACTCTGCCTTGCTCTTGCAAACCGGAATCGCAGCCACGGTTCCTCCGGCTTGGATGGCTTGTGCAAGTTCGCCGGAAAGTTGTTGGAATGCCTCCTGTGCGGCATCGCGGGCGACTTTCAGCGCCTCTTCACGCGGCACATGGTTGACAGCCGTTTTCCTTTCACAAGCCAACAGGGCGAGCGAAAGAATGAACGTTGCTGTTAGGAATGTTGGCTTCATGATTTCAAGGAGGCTGGAATTTCGGCGTAGGAACCATCCACATGCACCACCCGATGGCCCTGACTTGATAGATAAGCAGATGCAATCGCCGCACGGGCACCTCCTGCACAATGCACATATAACAAATCCGTTTCGGGAACTTCATTTACCCGTGCGGCAAGACGGGTGTAAGCGATGTTCTTCGCACCCTTCACATGGCCTGCCTCGTATTCATCCGCGCGGCGGACATCGAGCACACAGGCATCTTCCGGAAGATCCTTGCTCTCGATGCGTGGATAAGAGGTGTTGAGGCCGGAAACCGACAACGCTTCATCCAGCGGAATCCATCCTTCGACGCGGTCGAGTCCGATTCGTATCAACTGCCGGGTCGCCTCATCGACTTGCGATTCATCTTCCACGACAAGAAGGATGCGCGTGTTTTCCTCCACATAGGAACCTGCGGCAATCGGCAGTCGGCCACCGGCGATGGGAGCAAACAAGGCACCTTGCAGATGCTTATCCGCAAAACCCGCACGGTCCGGCCGCAGGTCGAGAATCGCCGCATGGCCGATCCATTCGCCGAGTTGTGATGCGATCACGCGTTGGGGCACGGGAAGTTTTCCTTCCGGCAAAAGTGCGGGACCCAGCTTGTTGTCGCGTTTCATTCGTGCAAAATAAAGCGGCGGCTCGGGTTGGCCGCTGAGGATGTGTTGCACGAATTGATCTTCTGGCGCGGTCAACGCTTCGCGGAACGGCGCATTGAATTTGCGTTCGTATCCCATCACGCTGTTGGGGACCGCACCGAGAGATTTGCCGCAGGCGCTGCCCGCCCCATGCGCGGGCAGGATCTGCACATAGTCAGGAATCCCGTCAGTCGCCCGCAGACTCGCATAAAGCGTCCGCGCACTCGGCTCCATCGCTCCGGACTGACCCGCCGCGCTTTCCAGAAGATCCGGGCGTCCGACATCTCCCACGAAGATGAAATCGCCTGTGAGATATGCCATCGGCTGATCCGCGCCGCCACCCAGATCGGTGACGAGAAAACTCATGTGCTCCGGTGTGTGCCCCGGAGTGAGGATGGCCTTGAGTTGGATGTTTCCCACCCGGAAGACATCACCATCCTTGAGAAAATGGGCATGGGGATTTCCCTTGGCCCACTCGAACTGCCAGTCGGTACCACCTTCCGCTGACAACCAGGCCTTGACTCCGTGGCGCTCCACCAGTTCCCGCGCGCCACTCAAATAATCTGCGTGAATGTGAGTCTCCGCCACCGCAGTGATGCGCAGATCGTTTTCCGCCGCGACTTGGAAATAGCGGTCGAGATCTCGCTCGGGATCCACAATCACCGCCTCGCCGGTGCGTTGGCAGCCGATGAGATAGGCATTCTGGGCCAGGGCGGCATCCGTGATTTGGCGCAGGAACATGGTCGTGGGGGTGAGTGGTTAGATCGAACAGGATTTCACATTGCCGCCGGCGCACTGGACTTTGTTCCACGGCATTTTGGAAAGCAGGATGGCCAGACCACACCAACCGGTGGAACCCGCCATGGTGAGCCCCGCTCCGAGGAAGGCAGGAAGCAGGGCGAAATTCTTGTGCACGGTGAGCGCGAGGATGGAACCGGTGAGCGCCAGCAAGCCGATGATGAGCTGCACCTGCCGCATCAAAGGCAGCACCTTGCGCTCGGTGCGCTCAAGCGGCAGTCCGGCCGCTTCCCACGCCATCACGCCGCCATCCAGAATGACGAGATTCTCACAACCGGCTGCATGCAGTTTCTGGTGGGCCTGCTCCGCGCGCTTGCCGCTGCGGCAAATCAGCACACAGGCATCGGATCCCGCCGATGCGGAACGGACGGCCTGCGGGTCCAGCTTGTCGAGCGGCATCAGGCGGGCTCCCGCAATGTGCATTTCCTCATATTCCACGGGGGTCCGCACGTCGATGAGGGCGATGGATTTTCCGGATTGCAGGTCTTTCTGGAGTTGTTGGGATTGTGTTTTCATGAGCTTTCGTTCGAGTCAGCACAATCACTATATAACCACATGGTTATTCTTGCAAGTGGAAATTTTTGAGGTATTTTCTCCCCCATGAAACTCGATGCCGCGCAGCTTGAACGCGTTGCCAACCAATTCCGCGCTTTCGCGGAAGCCACCCGCCTTGCCATCCTCCAGGAACTCAAGGGCGGAGAACTCAGCGTATCGGAAATCGTGGACGCCCTGCCCACCAGCCAGGCGAACGTGTCCAAGCAGCTCAAGATTCTCCACGACGCAGGCATCGTCACCCGCCGCAAGCAGGGCACGCAGGTGATCTATCAGATATCCGATCCGATGGTCTTCGAGCTCTGCGGCCTCGTATGCGGCAAGCTGAACCGGGACGCGGTGAAACCGGCGAAGATCCGCTTCTAAACCGCACGCCCCTCAATCGCGGAATACCGGAAATCCCGCTGCGGGAGAAACCTGCTTGGGCGGATCGATGGTGAATGTGATATCGTCCCCGATGCGGTAAGGTCCATAAGCAATGGGTATCACGGTGAGGCAAAGCACCTGATCCTCTCCTTCGAGGATTTTCTCCGCATGCACGATGGCGGCGCAATTCGGGCTTTTTTTCACGCTGAGGATATCACCCGGGCGGAACTCACGCACCGCAGTCTTGTCCGTGGTGGGAAACACATACTCGATCACCACCGGGAAAGCCGCTGCTTTGGTGAAATCATCCGGTTTGACCAAAGCCCGCGCCCGGATGGCGAATCCCTCTTCGATGAAATCGCCCTTGCCGAGTTCGCGCAAGGCTTCCACCTGATAGTCCCCCTCGACATAAGTGAGTGAAAGCGGTCGTTCGAAATTGGTGAGATAATTCCGCATCAACTGCGAGTTGAGCCATTTGAGTTGTTCCGCATTGAGGGCGAAGAAGCGGCTGTAGAGCCCCTTGGGATCCAGCAGGCTGCCATTCGGGACATCGAGCAAGGTATAGCGTTTCAACTCCGGAAGTCGGCCGATTTTTCTGAGGATCTCATAATTTCGCGGCACCTCCGGACTGCCAAAAACCGTTAGACAGACGGTCCAACTGATCACCGCGAAACAAAGCGCCAGGGCATTGGCCAGCAGCCACCAGAAATAGGCGGGACGCCGGGGGGCGGGCTCTTCAACAAGGCGGGGCACGGGCGGATTGAACAGAAGTCAGGGATTTCCACAAGCCTCGCCATCCGGCACCGCATGCGCACCCGGGGCCTCGTCGGCCGCTTCGAACGAGGTTCCGCAACCGCAGGAGCGCGCCGCGTTCGGGTTGTGCACCTTGAAGCCGGCATCCGTCAGGTCGTCGGAAAAATCAATCTCGCAACCACGCAGGCGGTCCACACTGTCGCCTGCCACGATGACGCGTGCGCTGCCAGCCTGCACGATCTGGTCGCCCGGTTCGGGATCGCCCACTTTCATCTCGTATTGCCAGCCGGCGCAGCCGCCGCGGCGCACGGCGAGGCGGAGTCCGGATTCGCTGGAATTCGCACGGGTGGCGAGCAATTTGCCGAGTTCTTCGGCGGCTTTGGAGGTGACGGAAATCATGTTGGCGCGGCACGTTAGGCTGGTTTCCTGCGATTTGAAACCGGAAATCCACAAAGCTCCCCGGAAGGCCCCGAGGTGGATGCGGGAATCTCGCGATCCAACGGAAAATCAAGCGATTGCGTCAAATTGAAAGAATCAACTTGACGCGCCATGGCTGCGCATTTTCATTCCGCCCGCCTGCGGTTTTTCCGCTGTGCCCATAGACTGGGCGAGGTGTATCCTGATATTTCGACCAACGCGCATTCATTCCATGTCTTCTTCCAAACCGTCGCCCAAGAAACCAGCCGCCAAAACCAAGGTCGAGGCCGAGAAAAGCAAGGTGGCCAAGGATGCACCCAAGGAAAAACCGAAGGCCGCCAAACCTGCCGCCGCCCCCGCAGCCAAAGAAGAAAAGCCTGCCAAAGCTGCCGCCTCCACCCCCAGCAAGAGCGCCCCGGCCAAGCCCGCCGCTCCCGCCAAGGCACCCGCGCCAGCGAAACCCGCTTCTCCTGCCAAAACCGCTTCTCCTGCGAAAGCCGCCGCTCCAGCCAAAGAGGCCGCCAAACCTGCTGCCAAATCCGAAGCGAAGTCCCCCGTCAAGGCGGAAACAAAGTCTCCATCGAAGTCTGGCGGAAAGTCGGAATCCAAGCCCGCCGCCGAGCCGAAGCCTTCCAAGGCCGATGCCAACAAACGCCGCATCGACACCCCGGAGATTCAGGAGAAAATCCGCGAACTCATCAAACTCGCCAAGGAACAGGACTACCTGACCTTCGACGACATCAACGACATTCTCCCCAACGACCTCGTCGATCCCGATGACGTCGAGGCCATCATGGAGCGCCTCCGCAACATGGAGTTCGACATCATCGACGCCTCCGAAGTGGACCGCTACAAGGACAAGAAGCGCGATGACGACGGCGGCGATGACGAGGACCTCAAGTCCGATCAGAAGCTCGACATCCTCGACGACCCGGTCCGGATGTATCTCAAGCAAATGGGCCAGGTCCCGCTGCTCACCCGCGAGCAGGAAGTGGAAATTTCCAAACGGATCGAGGACGCCGAGATCGAAGTCGCCAAGCACCTTCATCTTTTCGGTTTCGTCACCGATTCCTATCTCGACCTCGCCGACAAGCTCAACAAGGGCAAGGAGCGCTTCGACCGCGTGATCCTCGACAAGAAGATCGAGTCCCGTGAGCGCTACATGAAGGGCCTGCCCAAGCTTTGCGATCAGCTCAAGCAGCTCCATCAGGAAAATGATGATATCTTCCGCCAGCTCTCCGCCAAGAACCCGCGCGGCAAGAAGAAGCTGGAAGAGGATTTCCAAAAGAACATCCAAACGCTCAACCGCGTCTTCACCCGCTTCTATTTCAAACAGAAAGTCGTCGAGGACTTCTGCGAGCAAGTGGATGACTACATGCAGAAGTTCTGGAAATACGGACGCAAGCTCCAGATCGATCCGGAAGATAAAGAGTTCGTCACCAAAATGCGCGAGCTCCAACAACGCGCCTGGCACACCCAGGATACTTTCGAGGAGGCCAACAAGAACCTCCGGCACTGGCTCAAGGAAGCCCTCAAGGCCAAGACCGAGATGGTCGAAGCCAACCTGCGCCTCGTCATTTCCATCGCCAAGAAATACACCAACCGCGGCCTCTCCTTCCTCGACCTCATCCAGGAAGGCAACATGGGCCTGATGAAAGCGGTGGAAAAATTCGAATACCGCCGCGGTTATAAGTTTTCCACCTATGCAACTTGGTGGATCCGCCAGGCCATCACCCGTTCCATCGCCGACCAAGCCCGCACGATCCGCATTCCGGTGCACATGATCGAAACGATCAACAAGCTGATGCGCGTGCAGAAGCAACTCGTCCAGGAATACGGTCGCGAACCCTCGCCGGAAGAAATCGCCGAGGAAATTCACCTTCCCGTCGAACGCGTCCGCGCCGTCCTCAAGATGGCCCAGCAGCCAATCAGCTTGCAGGCACCCGTCGGTGATTCGGACGACACTTCCTTCGGTGACTTCATCGAAGACAAAGCCGCCGACAACCCGATGGAAGAAGCAGGTTTCTCGATGCTCAAGGACAAGATCAAGGACGTGCTCGACACTCTAACAGAGCGCGAACGCGAAGTCCTCGAACAACGTTTCGGCCTCAAGGACGGCTACAGCCGCACCCTCGAAGAAGTCGG